>CP099863.1:215000-515000 GCA_024134725.1 Bacillus sp. 1780r2a1
CTGTCCTTAGTACGAGAGGACCGGGATGGACACACCGCTGGTGTACCAGTTGTCTTGCCAAAGGCATCGCTGGGTAGCTATGTGTGGACGGGATAAGTGCTGAAAGCATCTAAGCATGAAGCCCCCCTCAAGATGAGATTTCCCATAGCGCAAGCTAGTAAGATCCCTGAAAGATGATCAGGTTGATAGGTCAGAGGTGGAAGCACGGCGACGTGTGTAGCTGACTGATACTAATCGATCGAGGACTTAACCAAATTAGAAAAGCGAAGGCGACTGTTCAATTGTGAAAGGAGCCGTAGCTAGACAGTAAACTTAGTACTCAGCAAACATGTTATCTAGTTTTGAGAGAATAATCTCAATTCATGTCTGGTGGCGATAGCAGAGAGGTCACACCCGTTCCCATGCCGAACACGGAAGTTAAGTTCTCTAGCGCCGATGGTAGTTGGGACTTTGTCCCTGTGAGAGTAGGACGTTGCCAGACTTTATATTATCGCGGGGTGGAGCAGTCTGGTAGCTCGTCGGGCTCATAACCCGAAGGTCGCAGGTTCAAATCCTGTCCCCGCAACCAAATGGTCCCGTGGTGTAGCGGTTAACATGCCTGCCTGTCACGCAGGAGATCGCGGGTTCGATTCCCGTCGGGACCGCCATGTAAACGAAACAAAAAGTTTCGTCTTTTTTTTTATATTAAAATTATGATCCTTAGGACTGTTCCTAGGGACTTTTTTGTATGTATATGCTGGATATGAGCAAAGAAGTGCGTATACAATAGAGGTATAAATTGATTTAGAGAGAGCAAAGTGAGGATTTGAAAAATGAAACCACTAGAAGAGTTTGTCATTCAATCTGCTTCTATTGAAGATACACAAAAGCTAGCGAACCGTCTGGCTTCGTTGTTAGCTAAAGGTGATGTTTTGTTACTAGAAGGAGATTTAGGAGCTGGTAAGACGACCTTTACCAAAGCCTTAGCAAAAGGCCTTGAAATTAAAAGAAACGTAAACAGCCCTACATTTACTATTATTAAAGAATATAAAGATGGACGATTGCCCCTGTATCATATGGATGTGTATCGTCTAGGAGAAGAGTTTGAAGATCTAGGCTTTGATGAGTATTTTGATGGTGATGGCGTTACCGTTGTTGAGTGGGCTCACTTAATTGAAGAGCAGCTACCGGAGGAATTTGTCCAGATTAATATTTACCATGATACGCCTAAAACACGTAAGCTTGTTTGTAAAGCCAAGGGCGCAAGATATATTGACCTATGTAAGGAGCTTTTTAATTATGAAAACATTAGCAATTGATACGTCAAACTTTGTAATGGGCGTCGCATTGGTTGAAGAGAATAAAGTAATTGGAGAAGTAATTACAAATTTAAAAAAGAATCATTCCATTCGCTTG
This sequence comes from Bacillus sp. 1780r2a1, assembly GCA_024134725.1. Lineage (NCBI taxonomy): Bacteria > Bacillati > Bacillota > Bacilli > Caryophanales > Bacillaceae > Bacillus > Bacillus sp. 1780r2a1. Next base: position 216,396 of record CP099863.1, read on the forward strand.
ATGAGAGCGATTGAATCATTGCTAGCAGATTGCGATACTTTACCAAAAGAATTAGATAAAATTGTAGTAGCGGAAGGGCCTGGTTCTTATACGGGTGTACGCATTGGGGTAACCGTCGCTAAAACACTTGCGTGGACGCTTAATATTCCTTTAGTTGGAGTATCGAGCCTTGAAGTGCTAGCTGCTAACGGCCGTTATTTTAATGGGCTTATCTCTCCGTTATTTGATGCACGTAGACAACAAATTTTCACGGGCTTATATCGTTTTAATAATGGAGAGGACTTACGTAAAGAAGAGAAAGACCAGCTTATTATTAATGAACAATGGGCTGAGAAATTGAAAGAATACAAAGAACCTATTTTATTTATTGGAAATGATGTTGAAGTGCATAAGGAAGTACTAACTAGCGTCTTAGGAGAACAAGCACTCTTTGCATCTGTTTTACAATACAATCCTCGTCCAAGTGAGTTAGCATTTTTAGGTATGAAAAAGGAATCAACACCAGTCCATGCTTTTGTGCCTAATTATATTAGGCTAGCCGAGGCAGAAGCAAACTGGCTAAAAGCACAAGAAGCGAAACATGAGTGAGAAAATGACTACGACAGTAAAGTTTCGTTTAATGAAGGTTGAAGATATTGATCAAGTTGTTGAAATTGAAAAACAGGCGTTTGCGACACCTTGGAGCAAAGAGGCCTTTTATAATGAATTAACTGCCAATCAATTCTCTACCTACCTTGTGATGGAAATAGATGAACAAATTATTGGATATTGTGGGACTTGGATTGTAATTGATGAAGCGCATATTACTAATATTGCTATACTTCCTAAGTATAGAGGAAAAAGATTGGGATATGCTTTGCTTAAAGCTGCGATGGATGTTGTGAAACAGCTAGGCGCACTTTCAATGACGCTAGAAGTAAGAACGTCAAATCATATTGCACAGTCATTGTACAAAAAGCTAGGCTTTGAGGCTGGCGGTATACGAAAAAATTATTATTCTGATAACAATGAAGATGCATTAGTTATGTGGGTGAAATTATGAAAAAAGAAAATGAAGTAATATTAGCAATAGAAACAAGTTGTGACGAAACGGCTGTTGCCATTATTCGAGGTGGCACAGAAATTATTGCAAACGTAGTAGCCTCTCAAATTGAAAGCCATAAACGATTTGGAGGAGTTGTACCTGAGATTGCTTCTAGGCATCATGTTGAACAAATTACAATAGTTGTAGAAGAAGCTCTAAATCAATCTAGTATGACATTTGATGATATTGATGCAGTCGCGGTAACAGAAGGACCTGGTTTAGTTGGAGCATTATTAATTGGTGTCAATGCAGCAAAGGCATTAGCTTTTGCTCATCAAAAACCCTTAATTCCTGTACATCATATTGCAGGACATATTTATGCAAATCAACTCATTACGCCATTGAAATTTCCATTACTAGCATTAGTTGTTTCCGGTGGACATACAGAGCTTGTTTACATGAAAGAGCACGGCCATTTTGAAGTGATTGGTGAAACAAGAGATGATGCAGCCGGTGAAGCATATGATAAAGTGGCACGTACGCTACAGCTACCATATCCAGGCGGTCCTCATATTGATCGTCTAGCTCAAGAAGGTGAACCTTTAATTGACTTACCCCGTGCTTGGTTAGAAGATGGATCATACGATTTTAGTTTTAGTGGTTTGAAATCAGCAGTTATCAACACTGTGCATAACGCAAAACAAAAAGGTGAAAATATTAATCCAAAAATATTAGCAGCTAGTTTTCAAGCTAGCGTAGTTGATGTTTTGGTAACAAAAACGGAAAAAGCTGTTCAAGAATACAAAGTAAATCAACTGCTCTTAGCGGGTGGAGTAGCTGCGAATAAAGGGTTGCGAGAGGCTCTACAGCAACGATTTGAAAAGTATGATGATGTAGAGTTAGTGATTCCACCACTATCTTTATGTACGGATAACGCTGCTATGATTGGAGCAGCAGCCAGCATTTTATATCGTAAAGATAGACGAGCAACGATGGCATTAAATGCGAATCCTGGGTTAGTGTTAGAATAGAGAATTGTGGATAATGTAGTGGTTATCCACAATTTTCAATCAATTTAGAATTAACTGTGGATAATGAATGTAATAAAGCCCATCACCAAAAGGTGTATGGGCTTCTTTTGTGTATAACTGTTAGCTTTCCTCAATAATTAGCTGAAGTTCTTCCCACTCTTCCATTAATGTGGATAACTCTTGTTGAAAAGTTTGGTTCTCACTGTTTAAACGCTGAGATTCTTCATGATTTTGGTAAATTACTGGGTCGCATAAAAGCTCTTCATTTTGCTCTAATTGTGCTTCTACTTCAGCAATGCGTTCCTCGATCTCTTCAATTCTTCTTTTTCGCTGCCTTAGAAGCTTTTTTTGTTCCTTATCTTGTATATATGATGTTTTGACACTTTTCCCTACAGATAACTCTTCAGCCATGTTTGCTGCTTCAAGCTCTCTTCGTTCTTCCATTTCTGCTTTTTTCTCAACGTAGTAGTCATAGTCTCCTAAAAACTCTGTTGTGCCCTCTGCAGACAATTCGATAACCTTGTTGGTAACTCTGTTGATAAAGTAACGGTCATGGGAAACAAATAAAAGTGTACCTGGATAAGAGATTAATGCATTCTCCAATACTTGTTTACTATCTAGGTCAAGGTGGTTGGTAGGTTCATCTAGAATTAGAAAGTTTGCTTTTTGCATCATCAGTTTTGCTAAAGCGAGTCTTGCTTTTTCTCCACCGCTTAATGTGGAAACAATCTTTAAGACATCGTCACCTGAAAATAAAAAATTACCGAGCACAGTCCGAATTTCTTTTTCAGTAGTAGTAGGATAGTCGTCCCATAATTCATTGAGTACAGTTTTGTTAGACGTCAAATTTGCTTGTTCTTGATCATAATAGCCTACTGCTACGTTAGAACCAAATTGGATTTCTCCTGAAACAAAAGGAAGTTTATTCATTAAGCCTTTTAACAGAGTGGATTTACCGATCCCGTTTGGACCTACCAAGGCAATGCTATCCTGACGAGTAGCACGAAGGTTAATGTTTTTTACAATAAACTGATTCTCTTCATATCCAATGGAGAGATTGTCAGCTTTTAGTACTTCATTTCCACTTTGCCGCTCAATGTCAAAGGAAAAGTTTGCACCTTTCTCACCATCGTTTGGCCGATCCATTAGCTCCATACGTTCTAGCTGTTTACGTCTGCTCTGAGCTCGCTTTGTTGTTGAAGCTCTAGCGATATTTCTCTGAATGAAATCATTAAGTTTTGCTACTTCATCCTGCTGTTTTTCAAATTGTTTCATTTCACGCTCGTAGCGTTCAGCTTTTTGTGTTAAATAATTTGAGTAGTTACCAGGATACTTATAAGTGGTTTTTTGACTTACTTCATAGACTTGTGTAACCACTTTATCAAGGAAGTAGCGATCATGCGATACAATTAGGATAGCACCATCGTAGTTTTGTAAAAATTGCTCTAACCAAGCCAATGTTTCAATGTCAAGGTGGTTGGTAGGCTCATCCAGAATTAATAAATCAGGTTTAGTTAATAACAGTTTAGCTAAAGCCAGTCGCGTTTTTTGGCCACCGCTTAGTGTAGAAATTGGGGTGGAATAGTCGAAGTTTGAAAAGCGAAATCCGTGTAGTATTGAACGAATATCAGCTTCATATTGGTATCCACCTAGATCTTTAAAGGAAATTTGAAGCTGATCGTATTCCTTTAAGAGCTTTTCATAGTTAATAGAATCGTGCTGATAAGAAGGATCCCCCATTTTTTCTTCAAGCTTTCTTAGTTCTTTCTCCATTCTTTGCAAAGGCTTGAAGACGGTTAACATTTCGTCCCAAATAGATAAAGTGGATTCTAACACCGTATCTTGTCCCATGTAGTCAATCGTTGTTTCTTTTGGTTTCATAATCTCTCCACTGTCGTAGGAAAGTTCACCAGAAATAATTTTTAAAAGCGTTGATTTACCTGCTCCGTTTCGACCAACCAGTGCAATGCGGTCTTTAGATTGAACTTCAAGTTTTATATTTGATAAAATCGGGTCTGCCCCGTAATATTTCGTAATTCCGTTTAACTGTAGAATAATCATCATTTCACCTCTACTCATTTCGACATAGTGTATTTTAACATATTTTTAAGACGGAAGTATGAATACGTGTATGGCATAAGCATTTCCATAAAATTATGTGTAGAATTCATTATTACCACACAGACTGTGTTAAAATAAACTATAGACTACTGTTCATGAGTGAATAGAAGATTCACTTAATGGAAGCGCTATCTAGTTTAAAAAGAGAATCTTGCTAATTTAAGCGGAGATTTGAACGATAGCCATTATATCTATCGTAATTAAGGGGGCACAAGATGAATACAGAAAACTTAAAAATACCACAAGCTACAGCAAAGCGGTTGCCGCTATACTATCGTTTTATTAAAAATCTACATGCTTCTGGTAAGCAACGTGTATCGTCAGCAGAATTAAGCGAAGCAGTGAAAGTAGACTCCGCAACAATTCGTCGCGATTTTTCCTATTTTGGAGCCTTGGGTAAAAAGGGATATGGCTATAACGTCAATTATTTACTGAGCTTTTTTCGTAAAACATTAGATCAAGATGAGGTAACCAAAGTTGCTTTAATTGGCGTTGGTAATCTAGGAACAGCCTTTTTAAACTACAATTTTATTAAAAATAACAATACAAAGATTGAATTTGCTTTTGATGTTATTGAAGACAAGGTAGGCACTCACGTTGGAGACGTACCTGTTTACCATTTAGATAAGCTTGAAGAACATATGACGGAGGATATTTCCGTTGCAATTCTAACAGTTCCAGCTACAGTGGCACAGCAAATTACGGATCGCTTAGTTAAATGTGGGATTAAAGGTATTTTAAACTTTACGCCTGCACGCTTAAATGTGCCAAGTTCGATTCGTCTACATCATATTGATTTAGCCGTAGAGCTTCAGTCATTGGTTTACTTTTTGAAAAATTATCCTGAAAATAATATATAATAGAATATATACGTAATAAAGGAGGGAAAACCATGGGATTAGGTGCAGGTAGTGTTATCTTAATTGTAATTTTTGCATTGCTAATTTTTGGACCGAAGAAACTTCCAGAGCTTGGTCGAGCTGTAGGCCATACGTTAAGGGAGTTTAAAAGCGCCACTAAAGGAATAATGGAAGATAACGAAGAAGAGGGTAAGAAGAAAGAACGAAATCAATAGAGGAATGATTGACATATGAACGAACAAGAAATGTCTGTATATGATCATATTGGTGAACTGCGAAAACGGATTTTAATCGTCGTCTTTTTCTTTTTTATTGCTACAATCGGCGGTTTCTTCTTAGCAGACCGCGTCATTATTTATCTCCAATCAGCGGACGAGGCAAGCTCGTTAACAATGAATGCATTTAAATTGACGGACCCTGTTAAGATTTATATGCAGTTTGCGTTTGTCATCGGATGTGTTGTTTCTGCTCCTATTGCACTCTATCAATTATGGGCATTTATAAGTCCAGGGTTGTATGATAAAGAGCGAAAAGTAACTCTTGGATACATTCCAATTTCAATCATCTTATTTCTTACTGGTATTTCGTTTGCTTACTTTGTTCTCTTTCCTTTTGTGGTAGAGTTTATGATTCGAATAGCAGATAAGCTAGATGTTAACCAAGTTATTGGTATTAATGAATACTTTTCATTTTTATTTCAGCTTACACTACCGTTTGGTTTATTGTTTCAGTTACCTGTTGTCATTATGTTTTTAACAAGACTGGGTATTGTAACGCCACAGTTCCTAAGCGGTATCCGGAAGTATGCTTATTTTGTGCTATTAGTCATAGCGGCTTTTATTACACCTCCAGAATTGCTATCACATCTAATGGTTACAATTCCTTTATTTATCCTTTATGAAATTAGCATTATTATTTCTCGTATCTCTTATCGTAAAATGTTAAAAAATAGGCAGGAATATGAAGAATCTGTTGAAATGCCTTCTGAATAACGAAAAAAGCCCCTTATAACAGGGGCTTTCTTTATTTCTGAGAATCATTGCTATTTGACTTTTTATATTGCTCTTGAAGCTTTTTAATCTTGCGATGCAATGAAAAGATTCGAATGGCAAAGCGAAAGTCAAAAGCAGCGACTAAGGCAAATAAGATTGTTGGCAAGGTCCATACGGTGGTATCGACGCTTAAAATAGCTAAATACGTAAAGAGGATTCCCATAATTAAGTAGATAAATCCTCTGGTTAGAGGGATGTTATTCATAAACCAAGTCCTTTAATAATAAATTGTAGCTGTTCAGCTTGCTTTTGAATTTCCATAATTTCATCAGCAAAAATTGTTTGGACTAATACAACGATCGTGTTCATTAAGACATGAGCGATAATTGGAACAATAATTAGCTTCGTTCTTGCATATAAAAACGCAAATACAAACCCCATAGCTGTGTAAATTAATAAATGTTCAAAATCCCAATGGACTGCTGCAAATATAAGCGAACTAATAAAGGCTGAAATAAAGAAATTATATTTACGATATAAAGAACCAAAGATGATTTTGCGGAAGATAATCTCTTCTAAAATTGGTCCAATAACGGATGTGACAACAATTAATAAAGGCGTAACTTTCACTAAATTCAAGATCATTTCCGTATTTTCAGAACCGGGTTCAATACCAAATAAGTTCATTTCAATCATGGCAGCTACGGATTGAGAAGCCATTGCTAAAAAGATGCCAAAGATGGACCAGAAGATAGCTGTTGGTAAGCCAGCATGTTCATGCCTCATTGACATTTCACGCTTTAACAACACAAGTACAATTATTAAAGCCAAGCTAAAGCTGGTGATTGTCCAGTAAGTCATTGCAAGCTGTCTAGCTACTCTAACAGGTTCGTCATTAAACAGTCCAAGCGATAATAATAATGGAATGCCTAAAATTCCAGAAAACTGCATGATGATATAAGTCAGTACGATATAACCATAGCGCTTTTCCAATCTTCCATACTCCTTTAAAAGGTTTTTTATGTATCATTGTCGAAGAACATGTAGGGAAGCTTTTTGATATGTTTCTTCTTGTTCGTATTGTAACATACATATTATATGAGAGATAAAAGAATGCCTTCTTTTTATGTGGGTATGAGTAGTATGAGTTGAAAAAGGATTTTTTAAAATTTTTTGTGTTTAATACTTGCAAAAAAAAGCCACTTTGTTTTAATATAATAAATGTGTTAGCACTCGATGAGGTTGAGTGCTAATAAAATGTAAAAACATATTATTTGAGGAGGTTGTTTCACTTGTTAAAGCCATTAGGTGATCGCGTAGTGATTGAACTTGTAAAATCTGAGGAAAAAACAGCAAGCGGTATCGTATTACCAGACAGCGCTAAAGAGAAACCACAAGAAGGTAAAGTTGTTGCTGTTGGTACAGGTCGAGTATTAGAAAGCGGTGAGCGTGTAGCATTAGAAGTAGCTGCAGGCGATCGTATTATCTTCTCAAAATATGCTGGTACTGAAGTGAAATACGAAGGTACTGAATACTTACTTTTACGCGAAAGCGACATTTTAGCTGTAATCGGCTAATTATTCATAACGACTTTTAATTTAATATATGTACAATAGACTATTTTTAAACAATTAGGAGGATGAGTCAAATGGCAAAAGACATTAAGTTTAGCGAAGAAGCACGCCGCTCAATGCTACGTGGTGTAGATACATTAGCAAATGCTGTAAAAGTAACGCTTGGACCAAAAGGGCGTAACGTAGTACTAGAGAAAAAATTCGGTTCTCCATTAATTACAAATGACGGTGTAACAATTGCAAAAGAAATTGAATTAGAAGATGCATTCGAAAACATGGGTGCAAAATTAGTAGCAGAAGTTGCTAGCAAAACAAACGACGTTGCTGGTGACGGTACGACAACTGCAACAGTTTTAGCACAAGCAATGATTCGTGAAGGTCTTAAAAACGTAACGGCTGGTGCAAACCCAATGGGTATCCGTAAGGGTATGGAAAAAGCAGTAGCAGTAGCGATTGAAGAGCTAAAAGCAATCTCTAAACCAATTCAAGGTAAAGATTCAATTGCGCAAGTAGCGGCTATCTCAGCGGCTGACGAAGAAGTAGGTCAATTAATCGCTGAAGCAATGGAGCGCGTTGGTAACGACGGTGTTATCACGCTTGAAGAGTCTAAAGGTTTCACAACTGAATTAGAAGTTGTAGAAGGTATGCAATTTGATCGTGGATATGCATCTCCATACATGGTAACTGATTCAGACAAAATGGAAGCTGTATTAGAAGATCCATATATCTTAATCACAGATAAGAAAATTGGTAACATTCAAGAAATCTTACCAGTATTAGAGCAAGTTGTTCAACAAGGTAAGCCACTATTAATCATTGCTGAAGATGTAGAAGGTGAAGCATTAGCAACATTAGTTGTGAACAAACTTCGCGGTACATTCACAGCGGTAGCAGTTAAAGCTCCAGGCTTTGGTGACCGTCGTAAAGCAATGCTTCAAGACGTTGCGATTTTAACTGGTGGTGAAGTAATCACTGAAGAACTTGGTCTTGACTTAAAATCTGCAAGCATTGAGCAATTAGGTCGCGCTTCTAAAGTTGTGGTAACAAAAGAAAACACAACAGTTGTAAACGGCGCAGGCAACGCAGAAGAAATTTTAGCTCGCGTTAACCAAATCAAAGCTCAGCTTGAAGAAACAACTTCAGAGTTCGACCGCGAAAAATTACAAGAGCGCCTAGCGAAGCTTGCTGGTGGTGTTGCTGTAATTAAAGTTGGTGCAGCTACTGAAACAGAATTAAAAGAGCGTAAATTACGTATTGAAGATGCATTAAACTCTACTCGCGCTGCGGTTGAAGAAGGTATCGTAGCTGGTGGTGGTACTGCATTAGTAAATATCTACAATAAAGTTGCTGGAATCGAAGCTGAAGGCGACGTTGCAACAGGTATCAACATCGTATTACGTGCGATTGAAGAGCCTGTACGTCAAATCGCTCATAACGCAGGTCTAGAAGGATCAGTAATCGTTGAGCGTCTAAAGGGCGAAGCGGTTGGAACTGGATTCAACGCTGCAACTGGCGAATGGGTAAACATGCTTGATTCTGGTATCGTTGACCCAACAAAAGTAACGCGTTCAGCACTTCAAAACGCTTCTTCTGTAGCGGCTATGTTCTTAACAACTGAAGCAGTTGTTGCTGACAAGCCAGAAGAAAACGCAGCTCCTGCAATGCCTGATATGGGCGGTATGGGTGGAATGGGCGGCATGATGTAATTAAAGGTTTAAAACCTTATTATATCAACGTCTAAAACGATGATATGTTTTTCTTGTCTTCGGAGTTGTTTTCGTTTTATAAAACATGGCAACCCTGTGATAAAATAAAACAGCTAATTATAAAAAAGCCTCTCAACAGTTTTTTAACTGTTGAGAGGCTTTTTATTTTAGCTATAATTCCTTTTTAACTTTAAATAGTTTAAATTTTTAAAAAATGTTTACACCAAGAAATAACAATGTTAATATTTTGTTTAAGAAGTAAAAATTTTTACTTTTATTATCAATTGTTGTTATTTTTATTACAAATGAAAGTGATCTAAAACTTTTATTTGTAAGCGTTATCAGATTGGTGGGGGAACAGAGCTGGAAATTCAAAAAATATTTAAATTCGAGGAGTGTATGCACGTGAGTTATACAGCACCGCTTTTGTCTCAAGAAATTATTATGAGAGCTAAGAAATTGAATACAACACTTATATCAGATGCCTTAGGATGTACAGGTTCAATGGATTATAGGGTTAAGCCAGTATCCTCAAATATGCATGTAGTTGGTACAGCATTAACAGTTGAAATGAGAGCGGGGGATAACTTGTTTTTACACCAAGGAATATACTGCGGGGGCGAAGGGTATGTGCTTGTGGCAGATGGAAAAGGGCACGTTGAAAACGCTTATTTAGGAGAGTTAATGGCTAAAGCAGCCAAAGCAGTTGGTATCGAAGGGATTGTCATTGATGGTTTAGTCAGGGATAAAGAAATGCTTAGTGAAATAGGACTTCCCGTTTATGCAAAAGGCTTCATTCCTAATGGGCCGTTTAAAGATGGTCCTGGTGCTATTAATATACCAATATCTTGTGCTGGCGTTACGGTTCACCCAGGCGATTTAATAGTTGGTGATGATGATGGTATAGTGGTTGTTCCTCAAGAGAAAGTGGAAGATGTACTTTTGAAAGCAGAAAAAAAGCTTGAATACGAAAAAAAACGTTTACAATTGATTGATAACTATGAGGAAAGTGAAAGCCAAGAAAAAACAGATAAAACAAGTATCGCACCAGAATGGTTAGCTGAAAAAATCAAAGCATTTGAATACTAAAGGAGGCAAATGAAACATGAATTTAGGATTTATCGGATTTGGTGAAGCGGCCTTTGAATTAGCATTTGGCCTCAATGAACAAGGGATTAAAAAAATAAAGGCATATGATCCGCTTTGGAATATGACAGAATATAGTAATCTCATTCAAGATCGAGCTAAAGCAGCCAACGTTACAATATTAGAGTCACCTGAAGAAATAATGAGAAGCTCCGAAGCGGTCATTGTTGCAGTCCCTGCAGACAAGGCATATGAGGTAAGTAGACAATTAGTATCATACGTTAAGGGTAAGTGCCTTTATATTGATGTTTCAGCAGCTAAGCCCACTATTAAAAAACAAATAGCAGCAAACGTAAATAGTGTTGGCGGGGAATTTGTAGATGCCGCTATGATGGGGCCTTTACCAGTTTATAAACATAGAGTACCTATTCTAGCAAGTGGTAATGGTACTGATACTTTTATTGAAAAAATGTCCATATATGAAATGAATATTGAGAAAGTAAGCGAGCTACCTGGTGAAGCAACAGCCGCTAAATTGATAAGAAGTATTTATATGAAAGGAATCGTTGGCTTATATATTGAATTATTAGAGGCTGCTCAACATTACAATGTTGAAAATCTTGTTATCGATTCATTAAGTGAGACCATTAACGGAAAAAGCTTTGAAGAAACAATGAATCGCCTTGTGACGGGAACTGCCCTTCATGCAAATCGACGTTCTATTGAGCTTGGGGGCACAATTGATATGCTAGAATCAGCTCAGATTGATTCTAGCATATCAAAAGCAGCAAAAGCTAAAATTGAAAAGCTTGCTTTACTAAATTTCAAAGAAAAATATCAAGGGCAAAAGCCAGAACATTGGAAGCAAGTCATTGAAGCATTTAAAGTAATCACATAAAAATAAGATAATAATACGAAGCGGTATTTATAAAAGTGGTGAAAGAAGGTGTAGACATGGGGGTTGGAATTTGGGCGTTACTTGTATTTATTGGTATAATTGTGTTTTGGAATCTAGTACTTAAACGTAATATTGCAGAGGCAATGCTTGCTGGGTTTATTGCAACTGCTTTGTTCGGTGGGACGGAATTTTTCGATTTAATATGGAATGGTCTTCTCTTTGCGGGTACAAATGATGTTTTGTACGCATCTGTAGCATTTGTATTTATGGCATATGTTATTGATCACACTGCCATTATTGCTAGTCTTGTAAAAATACTGAACTCTCTATTAGGACGTCTACCTGGGGGAGCTGCATACGTTGATACAATTGCATCAGGAATAATGGGAACGCTTGCAGGTTCAAACTCAGGGAATACAGCTACTACGGGCTCTATTACTGCGCCGTGGATGGTGCAGTCCAATTTTAGTCGGGAGCGAGCTGCTACTATTGTAGCTGGTAATGGTGGCCTTGGTGCAGCGTTACCACCTAGTGCATCAATGTTTATTATGCTTGGATTTGCCCCTATTGCAGCCGTCGTGTCAGAAGGGGATTTGTATGTAGCTTTATTTATTGCGGGAGTATACCAAATAATTTATCGTATATTTCTTATTATGTATTTTGTTAAGCGTGATAATATTAAAGCGGTTTCACCGGAATTTATTCAGCCGTTAAGAGAAGCGTTAAGTACAGGTTGGAAATCAACATTGATTTTTTTGGGCGCATTAATTCCAATTGTAATTACAATTGGACCTCTTGCTAAAAAACTTATGGAAAATCAAAATATCGGCAGTGATGCAATGGAAAGTATTTCATTAATCACATGGATACCAATTCTAATTATCTTCATTAGCATGATGGTTGGATGGACTAAATTACCAAAGACAGCAAAGGGTTGGAATAACTTTTTAAATAAAGCGATTCCCCGTTTTTCCACAATAGGAGCACTACTTGTTTTTGCTTATGCTTCTAGCCAAGTGTTGACTGATTTAGGTCTTGCTGAAGATTTAACAGCTGTCATGGACTCTATTGCAATTTCTAAGTGGTTAATGGTTCTGGTAATTTCCCTTCTTGTAGCTTTAGTTGCTGGTCCACTTTCATCCACAGCTACATTAACCGCTATTGGAATGGTGGCTTTTGCAGCAATGGTATCAGCTGGAGTTGATCCTTTACTTGCAGTAGTTGCAATTCTTGTTTTTGCTTCAACAGAAGGTGCATCGCCACCTGCTTCTGGATCAATATTTATTGCGGCTTCCCTCGCAGGTGCGAGTCCTGAAAAGACTTTCGTTCCTTTAATTTTATATTATGTTATTCCAATTTTATTGATTGGTTATTTCATTGCAATGGGCTTCTTGCCAGTATTAAATTAGAGGAGAGTGAAAAAATGAGAAATATCATTGCTTTTTTATTTAAAACTTGTCTTTTGCTGTTTTTAGCTGGCGGAACCTGTTTAGTCTTTGGTCAACTGGCAGGAATCCTGTTTCAAAAAGGTTATTTAATACAGAAATCTTGGGACATATTTGCTACTCCAACCTTTATGATTAGTGCATTAGCTGGAATACTTGGCTTTATTCTCGGATATCTCCCCAATGAAAAATTAAATGAAGGACATGCTTATTCTTCAGATGAATTTGATGAAAAATTAGAGCATGTTCGTTAGGAAAAAGAAAGCAGACGAATTATAGAAATATCGTCTGCTTTCTTTTTTAGATGAAATTTCAATTATTTCTATTTGCAGCTAACTCATTCTCTTTATAAGTAACTGTATAAAATCACTATTATATCTAGATTTTTTGTTGAACAAGGTAATTTTTAGTGTAGCTATTTCTATGAGAATAATATGCTTTTTTTACAAGAAAGGAAAATCGTGATAATATTTTCTCAGATGAAAAAAGGTGGAAAAATTAACACATTACCCAATTGTCTGGAGAGATAATATGGAAAATCCTATTGTGAAATTACAACAAAGAATTGGTGAATTAACGGAAACACAGCGAAAAGTAGCAGACTACATTATTAAACATCCGCTTGATGTAGCTTTTTTGACCGTAGATCAATTGGCAGGAGTAGTAAAGACAAGTACAACAACGATAATGCGGTTAACATTTAACCTTGGGTATTCAGGTTACACTGAATTTCAAAAAGGGCTTCAAGAAAATCTAAGAAACCAAGCTGCTCCTCAAACAAGACTTGAAGCAAATATAAAGGGAATTAAAGAAGCCGATTTGTGGGGGCGCTATGCAGAAAGCCAGATTAGCAATATCCAAAGTACCATTGATGTAATTTCCAACGAAGTGCTTGAGGATACACAAAAAGCAATCTTATCAGCAAATCGAATTATTTGTACAGGCGTTAGAAGCGGATTACCGGTTGCACAGTATTTGACGCATGGATTAAACAGGCTCTTTGGGAATACCAGTCTATTTATAGCCGATTTAAGTGATTGGGCAGATAGCATGGTTGGCCTGGACGAGAACGATTTAGTAATTGCGATTAGCTTTCCAAGATATGCTCGGCGGATTATTGACCTTACCCGAACGGCCAAAAACAATGGTGTGAAAATCATTTCAATTACTGACAGTTACTCGTCTCCGCTTGCTTCTCATTCTGATATAGTACTGCCATGCAGTTCAAGCAGCATTGCTTTTCATAATTCAGTTGTATCATCAATGTTTGTAGCAGATTATATAATCAGCGCTTTGGCAATTAATTATCCTGAACGAACGAAAAAACGCCTTGATAAGGTGAATGCAATTCTGATGGATATGGACTATCATTCGTTGAATTAATTTGAGGTTGATTAGGAATATGTCTTGCTTTCCTTTGATCAATATGGGCTTCTCGATAAATTAAAGGCTAAATATTAATTTAAAAAAGAGTTAACAAAATACAAGGCCTGCTCACTTGAGCAGGCCTTGTATTTTGTTACATAGCAAGATAACATTTATCGAATTCTCTGCTTACGCATCCACTGAGTTGCTACCCACTTTTCACCTTTTACAACGGGTGCACCGCCGTGAAGAGTTAAGTCGTTAAGTTCTTGATTTGTATAGAAGTATTCAAAGTATACGGCCATACCTTTTTTCGGCGTAACGGAAAACCCGAGCTTTGGAAAATAAGTGTCGCCGCCTTCTTCTACATCATTTAAATACATAACGAGCGTGCTGATTCGATTGTTCTTCGCGGCTTTGCTTGTAGGAGCGAAGTAATCATGGTGTGCTCGATATTCTTGATCTGGTAAATAGTTTAAAATTTGAAGCCCCTCAGCATGGCTAGTTGGAATGCCCATGATTTCTGAGGTGCGCATTTCGATTTTCTGCACAAGTGGATTCTCGCTTTCGTCGAAAAACATCCCGCTGCTTGTACGGATATTATTAACTTCACGTGAAGCTCCAATTTTAGAGCGCTGCATCTTATCTTTAGATAGCTGAATTAGCTCATCGCATTCTGCGTCGCTTAACACATTGTCTAGTACGAGAATGAGCGGCTCTTCTAAACGAGCTATGATATCAATCTCTTTATCTCTTACTATAATTTTATTACCTACATGATTAAAGATTGTTTGTTCTTTTGTTACTAAAGATTCTTGATCTAAATCCATCTTTCTTCTTCTCCTCAAAAAAGACTTATTTTTCCGAAATCTAATGTAGTATGCTTGGAATCGCTTACTGATAAAAATTATATCACGGTTCTTGAGAAACTTCCTCTAAACGGTTGCAATAGAATTATGGTGAATTTCTAACTGTAGTAAAGTTAAAAATTCATTCATGTGAAAAAAACAATACATATTCACATAAAACAACACAATATCACAATTTGTTAACAACCTATTAATAAATGCTTTACAAATCTTTTTTATAATTGAGCTAGAAGGAAAGGGAGAATACACTATGTCTTTATTAGCTGAGGAAAGAAAAAAAAGAATTATAGAACTTATTAATAATGAAGGTCAAGTGAAGGTGAATGAACTTGCCAAAAGGTTTCATGTATCAGCAGAAACAATTCGTCGGCACTTAGAAGAGTTGGAAAATGAAAACAAAATCAAAAAAGTTCATGGTGGAGCAGTAAGAATTGAAGAAGGCTTAAGCGAGTTATCAATGTTTAAGAGAAGAATACTTCATATAGATAAGAAGATGATAATTGGTTTAAAAGCTGCGTCACTTGTTGAGGATGGAGATGTAATTTTTATTGATGAAGGAAGTACAACATTACAGATGGCTAATTCAATAAAGGTCAAAAGTAATGTTACCGTTATTACCAACTCATTTCCATTTGCTGTCCAGTTGATGGAGCAAGAAGGTGATAAAAGTGGCTTTAAAGGAAAGGTAATCTTCCTAGGTGGATATGTAAAGGGAAATCATTTTCGTACAGCAGGTTCTCTAGCTGAAAAAATGGCAAAAGAGTTTTTTGTAGATAAAGCTTTCATATCAGTTGATGGAATTGATGAACATGCAGGAGTCACGAGCTATGATTTAGATAAATGCCTCCTTTCTAGTATCTTTATCAATAACTCTAAACAGTCTTATGTTTTAAGTGACTCTTCAAAGATTGGGCGTATAGCCACTTACAAAATTCAAGACTTAGAAGAGGTTGATTACATTATTACCGATATGACCAATGAAGGACTTGGAATAGAGAAATCGAAATGGATTAAAGCAAACTAAGTTGAAAATTTAAAAGCCGTTTACATCGTAACTGGAGGTGAGTTGTTTGCTAAAGTTAGAGCAAGTTAGTAAACAGTATCAGAATAAAGTAGTTTTGGATAATATCAGTATAGAAATTAATAAAGGTGAAATTATTTCATTACTTGGGCAGAGTGGAAGTGGAAAAACCACATTATTGAATATTATTTTAGGGTTAACTAAGATGGATAAAGGTAAAATTTTTTTTGAAGGTCAAGATATGACAAGTGTCAAAATGAAAGATCGTGGGTTCAACATTGTATTTCAGGATTACGCCCTTTTTCCACATCTAAATGCATACGAAAATATTGTGTATGGTTTAAAAAATAAAAAGGGAATGGTGACAGAAGAGCAAGTAGCAGATTATGTCAATTTTCTTGAATTAAAGGCTCATCTTAAAAAAAAGATTAATGAATTATCTGGGGGGCAAAAGCAAAGAGTGGCATTAGCGAGAACGCTAGTGATGAAGCCAAAGCTTTTACTTCTTGATGAACCCCTAAGCGCACTTGATGGTGTTATTAAAGAATCTATAAAAGAAAGAATTAAGTCTATTGCCAAAGAGTTACAGTTAACAATCATTATTGTCACTCATGATCCAGAGGAGGCACTTACGCTGTCTGATAGGATTCTTATTATCAATGAAGGCAAAATTGCTCAATTTGGAACACCTCATGACATTATACATCGTCCTCAAAATGAATTTGTAAAAGGATTTATAGTAAACCAGCTGCAGATTAAAAGGCAAAATATCTTTACTTTATTTGGTGAGCAGTATGCTTAATGCACGTACTGAAATGAGAGCTATATATGGAGTCACTTTAACCATATTTGTATTATTTTTGGTGTTGCCAATTGGAGTCCTTTTGCTGAATTCTTTTCAAAGTACCAAAGGATTGAGTCTAGATAATTACTTCAATATGTTATCAAATAATGAATTAATAACAGCTTTTTTTAACAGTATTAAAGTCTCTAGTTTGACAGCATTGATTACGACCATTCTTGCATTTTCTATTGCATATGCTTTACATTTCACAAATATCTGTAAGCCGTTAAAAAGTATGATTAGAGCAGGAGTCGTCATTCCAATGCTTTTACCTACAATTACATATGGATTTGCCATCATCTATTCTTTTGGAAATCAAGGCTTAATTACACAAATTCTAGGAAAAGCACTATTTAACATTTATGGGTTTAACGGGTTATTGTTAGGATACGTAATCTATACATTACCACCAGCTTTCCTGTTAATGCATAATGCGTTTGTATATATAGATAAAAAATTTATAGTGGTTAGTACTTTGATGATGGACAGACCTGGGAGAAGCTTTTATAACACTATTTTGCGTCCAATGTTGGGTACGATAGGGGGGGCAGCGGTTCTTTCTTTTATTTTAAGTTTTACTGATTATGGAATACCTGCATCCATTGGAGGAACATACTCGGTTATTGCGACGCAGCTTTATCAAGTAATGCTAGGCTCTATACCTAACTTTAATAATGGAGCTGTAATAGCTGTATTAATGCTTGTACCAGCAGCATTTTCTGTTATTTTATTAAAGTATTTAGATCGATTTAATTTTCACTATGATAAGTTTACTCACATTGATATTGTTCAGAACCGAATTAGGGATGTTCTTTTGGGATTATTATCTATAGCTGTAGTAGGGGCAGTAATTTCAACTTTTCTAGTAATGTTTATTGCACCGTTTCTGGTTAATTTTCCTTACAATTTGACTTTTACGTTTGAACACTTTACGACCGTTTTTTCAACAAGTAATTTATATGAAGTCTACACAAACTCTGCCATTGTTGCTAGTTTTACAACAGTTCTAGGCATTGTTATTGTCTATAGTGCAGCTATTTTAAATGTGAGAACAAACTTAAAAGGAAGAGGAACTTTTGACATTGTCTCAATGGTTACAAATACGTTACCAGGTATGGTACTTGGACTTTCGTACTTGCTATTATTCAATGGAAGTAGCCTTAAAGGGACATTTATTATCATAATATTCTGTAATATAGTCCATTATTTTACAGCACCTTATTTAATGGCAAAGAACTCCTTGTCTAAAATGAACCCTACATGGGAAATAACCGGTGGTTTGCTGGGAGACAGCTGGTTTAAAACAATTTATCGAGTTATTTTGCCAAATTCGCTTTCAACTATTACAGAGATGTTTAGCTATTATTTTATTAACTCAATGGTAACCGTAAGCGGAGTTATCTTCCTAGTATCTGCTCAAACATCTCTTGTATCAAGCAAGATTAAAGAATTACAGCATTTTGCTAAGTTTAATGAAATATTTGTACTATCGTTATTAATTTTCGGTACCAATATTTTGGTTAAATGCATTTGTGATTATATTCAAAAACGGCAGTTTAAAAAAGCTTAAGAAACAGAGGTGTAGAGATGAAAAAGAGATTATTCATTATGTTAATTGGATGCTTAGTTATTATGGCGGGATGTGGAAATAAAGCAACCAGTGGTAATAACGATCAGATTGTTATTTATTCCAACGGAGATGAAGAGGCAATACAAGCAATGGAAACATCGCTAAACAATGCTGGTTATGAAGGCCAATATGTCATTCAATCCCTCGGTACTTCTGAATTAGGAGGGAAATTAATGGCTGAAGGCAGTGAAATAGAAGCAGATTTAGTTACGATGAGTTCTTATTTTTTAGAAAGTGCACAAAAGAAGAATGAAATGTTTAAACCTTTAGAATTTAAAACAAATGCAATTAATAAGTACCCTGATTTTTATACGCCTGTTTTGGCTATTACAGGATCAATATTCTTTAATACTGAAATGATAAAGCAAGAAGGGTTAGAGGTTCCGAAGTCGATTAAAGATTTAGCAAAGCCTGAATACCAAGGGTTAATTTCTATTCCAAATATCATAGATTCTTCAACAGGATGGCTAATGGTTCAAGCAATTATTAGTGAATATGGGGAAGAAGAAGGAAAGAAAGTAATGGAAGGGATTGTAAAAAATGCAGGGCCGCATTTAGAGAGTTCTGGATCAGGATCAATTAAAAAGGTACAAGCAGGAGAAGTGGCTGTAGGCTTTGGTCTTCGTCATCAAGCAGTGGAAGTGAAAAATTCTGGAGCACCTATTGACTTTGTTGACCCTGCCGAAGGCAATTTTTCTATTACAGAATCGTTGGTGGTAATTGATAAAGAAAAAGAGAAATCTGAACTGGCAATGGAGATGGCAGAAGTTATTACAAAAAATGCTAGAGAAGAATTAATTAAGTACTATCCAGTTCCTTTGTATGAGGGCGAAAAAGTGAGTGAAGAAAATAAAGCAACTAATAATAAAGTATTTGAAGAGCCATTAACTATAGAGCTTCTTGAAAAACATCAAGCATTTTTTAACTCTGCTAAATAAAAGGAGATAAGTAATATGAAACAATATAAATTATTAACGCCAGGTCCCTTAACTACAACAACAACTGTAAAAGAAGAAATGCTCCTTGACCGTTGTACTTGGGATGATGAATACAAAGAGATTACTCAGAACATAAGAAAAGAACTATTAAAATTAGCACATGCTAGCAGTGATCAATATACAGCTGTGTTAATGCAAGGTAGCGGATCGTTTGCTGTAGAAGCTGTTATGACTACTTCACTAAAAGCTCAAGATAAAGCATTAATTATTACAAACGGAGCATATGGAAAAAGAATTGTAAAAATGGCTCAGTACCTAGGCCTGAATTTTACAGAATATGAAACAAGCTATCATGAGTATCCAGATGAAGAAGAAATTAGAGGGTTATTAGAAAAAGATGAGAGTTTCACTCATATTGTTATGGTCCATTGTGAAACAACAACCGGAATATTGAATCCAATTGAAATGGTTTCCCAAGTAGCAAAGGATTTTAAGAAAAAGCTTATTATTGACGCTATGAGCAGTTTTGGAGGAATCGACATTGACGTTCCTGCATTGGAAATTGATTACTTAATAAGCAGTGCGAATAAATGTATCCAAGGAGTGCCAGGTTTTGGTTTCGTCATAGCTAAGATTCATAGTTTAGCAGATTGCAAAGGCAATGCTCAAAGTCTATCGTTAGATTTATATAATCAATGGGAAGAGATGGATAAGGATGGAAAATGGAGATTTACTTCTCCTACCCACACGGTTGCAGCTTTCTCTAAAGCTCTTGATGAACTTGCACAAGAGGGTGGCGTTAAAGCACGCTTTCACCGTTACTATGAGAACAATAAACATCTTCGTGACAGAATGAAAGCAATAGGATTTGCAAGTTATGTATCTGAAGAGAAACAATCACCTATTATTACATCATTCTTATATCCAGACGATTCTTTTAATTTTCCAACATTCTATTTACATATGAAACAAAAAGGGTTTGTTATTTATCCAGGAAAATTAACAGAGGTAGATACATTTAGAATTGGGAACATCGGAGAAATTTATAAAGATGATATTGATCAATTATGTAATGAAATAGAAGAATTTGTAGGAGTGAAGATGAAATGAAGAAAATAGAAGCTGTTATTTTTGATTGGGCCGGAACAACTGTAGATTTTGGATGCTTTGCACCAGTTAATGTATTCATCGATATTTTTCAAAAAGCAGGAATAGACGTAACGATGAGTGAAGCGCGCGAGCCTATGGGAATGCTAAAGATTGATCATATTCGAGCGATGTTATCTATGCCGAGAATTTCAAAGCTTTGGAAAGAACGTTATGGCAGGGACTTTAACGAGGATGATGTGAATGATTTATATAACAAGTTTGAGCCTGCTTTAATGGAATCATTATCTAATTATACTGATCCGATTCCTGGGGTTATAAATACTGTTCAAGCGCTAAAGGAAGATGGTTTAAAGATTGGTTCAACAACTGGATATACAAGTAAAATGATGGACATTGTTGTACCTAATGCTTTGAAAAAAGGATATCAGCCAGATTTTTATATTACTGCTGATGACACAAATTCCTATGGAAGGCCATATCCTTATATGATTTTTCGAAATATGGAAAAATTAAAGCTATCTTCAACTCGCCAAGTAGTAAAAGTTGGAGATACAGTTTCTGATATACAAGAAGCAATAAATGCTGGTATATGGTCAGTTGGCGTAATTATTGGTAGTTCACTAATGGGGTTATCTAAAGAAGAGTTTGAACAATTATCTCCTGATGAGAAAGCAGAGATAATTGCCAACATGAAAAAAGTATTTTTAGATAATGGAGCAGACTTTACTATTGAGACTATGGAAGAACTTCCTAAAATAATAGATTTAATCAATAAACAGCTATAATTCTATTTCTATAAACAAAGCGGCTAGGTTAAAAAAACCTAGCCGCTTTGTAATTTTATAAACGTTAGCGAGATGATGTTTCAAAACTGGTAAAAATATAAAGCATCACACTCACCTTATTCCTTTTAAGTAAACTACTTGATTTGCTAGAATAGTACTATATTTGTGACAAATTTGTATGTATACATTCATTAAGGGAGGACTTTCATGATACCAGCAGAAAAGGTGCAGACTCAGCTTCAACAGCTTTTAGATACAATTGACGAAGTGGTTATAGGAAAGCGAGAAGTGGCTAGGCTTAGTGTTGTTGCGCTTCTTGCACAAGGGCATGTTCTATTAGAAGATGTACCCGGAGTAGGGAAAACGATGTTTGTCAAAGCGCTGGCTAAGGCAATCAATGCTGATTTTAAGAGGATTCAATTCACACCAGACTTGTTGCCGTCAGACGTAACCGGTATGTCGGTGTATAGCCCGAAGGATATGGAGTTCCACTTTAAACCAGGACCAATTTTAACGAATATTGTATTAGCAGATGAAATCAACCGTAGTTCACCAAAAACACAAGCAGCATTATTGGAAGCCATGGCTGAACAGCACGTTACTATAGACGGATTAACAAGAGAGTTACCATCTCCATTTTTTGTAATGGCTACGCAAAACCCAATTGATTTTGAAGGAACGTATCAATTACCAGAAGCGCAGCTTGACCGTTTCTTATTTAAATTAAATATGGGATACCCAACGAAACAAGAAGAGCTAGCTATTCTAAATGGGGTTGAGCAAAAGCGAACGATAAATGATGTCCAGCCTGTTATGAATGTGGAAGAACTGCGTAAGATGCAGCAAATGGTGAAGGATGTTTACGTAGATGATGTTATTAAAAATTATATCGTCGATTTGGTTACCCAAACGAGGACGCATGAATCCATTAGCCTTGGCGTAAGTCCACGTGGTTCTGTAGCGTTAATGAAAGCAGTTCAAGCGTATGCTTTACTTGAAGGTAGAGACTATTGTATTCCAGATGATGTTCAACACTTAATGAAACATGCGTTCGCACACCGCATTATGTTACAACCTGAGACGAGATATGAAGGGTTAACGGAAGACTCCGTTATCGAGAATATTATAAAGCGTACGCCTGTACCTGTGAAAGGATAAAAGCTATATGGCTAAACTACGTGTTAAAAGGCAACCAGTCATAAGCTTTTTTTTATTAGCAATCTTATTAGTATCGACTTTTGCGTATGCGATGTTTCAAGGAGGATTTGTAAGCTGGTTTTTATTTTATAGCTTTCTACCCTTTGGTTTATATGGAATTGTGATTGCGTTCTATCCTATGAAAAGTTGGCAAGTAGAACGAGTGATGACGCGTACGCAGTATGAAGCAAAGGAATCGGTTTATTATGAGGTTCATATTAAACGAAAATCATTTTTTCCTTTATATAACCTTTGGGTTGAAGATATATGTAAAGAAGCTAATTTATCTTTGCGAAAGGCAGTATACCCACTGTGGAAAAAGGAAATTGTAATTGAGTTTGAAATACCCTCTTTAGAGAGAGGGGAGTATAGCCTTGCTGGAATCTCAATTGAAATGAGTGATTTATTAGGCATTGTTCATCGACAGCAGGTTTTTGTGACGAGAAACCAGCTCATTATGTATCCTCATTTAATACAGGTGAAACCTACATCTTCCCAATGGAGTGAGGGAGAAAATCATTTTCTTAAGCGTGCAATTGCTGAAAACACGATGCTTGCTACCGGTGTGCGTGAGTATGAACACGGAGACCGCCTGTCTACTATTGATTGGAAAGCAACTGCACGAAAAGGAACGCTTATATCAAAAGAGTTTGAGAAGATGAGTGATTTAGAAGAGGTTCTTATTTTTGATGGCGTTGATCCTACAGATTTTGAGGAGCGGACTGGCTTCATGGCTTCTATGATTCTATCGTATTTAAATCAACATAAGAAAGCGTCATTTATCCACGGCGGAAGCAGTAGTCGTCTAAAGGAATTGCATGGAGGAGCCCAGCATACCAGAAGTTGGCTTGCTTATTTCGCTAGAGTCCAGCCCATACGAAACGGAAAGTTAACGATTCCAAAAGGTTTATCTCATGCAGTTACCGTTATTTCAAGTTCGGTGACAAGTGAATTAATTCGAGAGGTTAAGGCTAAAGTAAGTCCGCAAACCAAAGTAACGCTCTTTGTTATACAAAACAAACAAGACATGCAAGGCTATATAAACATTCCAAGGTGGGATGTCCATTTTATTCAATTTCCGAATTCTTATAGTGTCCGGGAGGTGAATAGATAATGAAGTCTCTAAACATTCGCAGCATATTACTTTATGTCGGCGCGTTTTTATTATTGATTGAATGGCTACACCCTCTTAGTGTTGTGACGGATACAGGAGAAATTCAGTCTTTTATCTTTTTTGTTAGCATTAACTTTCTCTTGCTGATGTTGCAGACATCTTTTTTTATTGTAATGGTTATAAACGTCGCGTTTGTCTTGTATGCTGTTAATCGAATTTATTATCAAATGCCCTTTTTATCAGCAGAGTGGTTCAGTGCATTCGTTAACCAAATTTCAATAGATATAGGCCGTATTATCGGCTGGCAAATCCCCAACTTATCAGTTGAGATGAGAACATGTTTGTTTTTTATCTTGCTATGGATTATGGCTTACTTAATCCGCTACTGGATTTTTTATCAGCAAAAGATCTTTTTCTTCTTTTTATTAACAATTGTTTACGTTACAGTGCTTGATACATTTTCTGAGTATGACGCTACGTTTGCTATTGTTCGAGTTGTAGCTATAGGTTTTTTACTACTAGGCTTTTTGCGATTGAACATAGATGGAGGAAAAAAACAAAAGCTTTCCCACGTTGAAAATAGAGTGAGGTCTTTCTTTTTGCTATTAGGTGTGCTAGTTATAGCGGTTAGTATTGCTTATATTGCGCCGAAATCAGCTCCTAAATGGCCTGACCCTGTTCCGTTCTTAACAGCTTACACACAAAACAGTGGTGAAGGGGCATCAAATAATCAGCGGATTGGTTACGATACTGATGATTCTGAGCTAGGCGGTGCTTTTACTGCAGACGATACGATTGTATTTACAGCTCAAACAGAGAAAGAACATTATTGGCGAATTGAAACAAAAGACGTCTATACAGGAAAAGGCTGGGAAACGTCTTATAATGATGCGAGTCGACCGTTAGAAGGAAATGAAAATGTACTTCCTCAATACGGCGCAAGTGTGGAAAAAGAATTATACACCGCGTCTATTACGTTTGAGCAACCTACTATTCATTTAATGCATGTTCCTGAATTGAAGAGTATTTCTCTTAATGATGAATTGCAACCGCAAATTACGCCAGCCAATGAAAAGTTGTTTCCTTACAATCAAGGTCGCGTTACCGAAGCACAATCATATGAAATGACGTATGCATATCCTACTTTTAATATTGAACAGCTGCAAAGTAGTGATCGTAACGGAAGTTCTATCGAGCAAAAGTCTTCATTTCAGTCGAGATACACTCAGTTACCAGAATCATTACCTAATCGAGTTGGACAGCTTGCTCAAGAAATTACAGCAGAGGAATCTACTCGTTATGATAAGGTAAAAGCAGTAGAGAAATACTTTCAAGCTAATGGCTTTGTATATGATACAAGTGATGTATCTATTCCTGATGAAGGAGAAGACTATGTGGATCAATTCCTGTTTGAGACGCTTAGAGGGTACTGTGATAACTTTTCTTCATCTATGGTTGTACTGCTTAGAACGCTTGATATTCCAGCGCGCTGGGTGAAAGGATATACGGAAGGCGAACAAATTAGCGCTGGTGCAGAAACGCCTGTATACCAAGTGACGCAAAACAATGCGCATTCATGGGTGGAGGTTTATTTCCCAGGGACAGGTTGGGTTCCGTTTGAGCCTACTAAGACTTTTTCAAGCCCTTATGAGTTTGATGAACCTCAAAGGGAAGAAGGGAATCAAGATAACGAAGAGAGAGAAGTAGAGGAAGCTACTGAACCAGAAGTACAAGAGCCCGTAAAAGAAGAGCAGAAACCTGAAGAAAAGCAAACTGAAAATAATGAGAAAGTAGAGTCTTCAGCTACTGCAATTTCTTTATGGTGGCTCTTGCTTCTACCTCTTATTATAATTTTCTTATTGTATCTAACTCGCTATAAGTGGTTGACACGTGTAATGATTCCATACTATCGCAAACGTTCTGATGAAAAAACGTTTGAAAAAGCCTATTTCTTCTTAATAAGTATGTTAGCAAGAAAAGGTTTAAAAAGAGATTCACATGAAACGCTGAGAGATTTTGCTTTACGAGTAGATCAACAGCTTCATACAAATGATATGAGTGAATTAACGAAAAAGTATGAGAGAGTGTTTTATAAGCAGCAGTCATCCGTAGAAGCTTGGAACCAGGCAATAGAATTGTGGGAAAATTTAATTAAAAAGACAGGTTCTTGACCATTTCCAGCTTGATTGATAGAATATTCACGAACTTACTATAGTGTTACGTATACCTTCATATATCCTCGATAATATGGTTCGAGAGTCTCTACCGGGTCACCTTAAATGGCCTGACTATGAAGGCAGGATATTCTTTTTGATCATAGCTTTGTGTTCAACTAGACTTTCTGCCTTTATATCAAAGGGGAAAGTCTGGTTTTTTTTATATTTTGGGGCATAATAGCAAGTGATTATTTACACATTCGGAGAGGTGAACGAGATGGAAGGCATGATTGTTGTATTAGATTTTGGAAGTCAGTATAACCAACTCATTACGCGTCGTATTCGTGAGTTTGGTGTATATAGTGAATTACATCCACACACAATTACGGCAGAAGAAATTAAAGCGTTAAATCCTAAAGGGATTATTTTCTCTGGTGGTCCAAATAGTGTGTATGGTGAAAATGCATTTCACTGTGACGAAAATATTTTCGAATTAGGAATTCCTGTACTGGGTATCTGTTACGGTATGCAGCTTATGACTCATCATTTTGGCGGTAAAGTAGCAGGTGCAGATCATCGTGAGTATGGTAAAGCATCGATTCACGTACAAAATGATTCATTAATGTACCATGAGCTACCGAAAGAGCAAGTGGTATGGATGAGCCATGGAGACTTAGTTGTAGAAACACCACCTGGATTTGAAGTGGATGCAACAAGTGCATCTTGCCCGATTGCTGGTATGAGCAATAAAGATAAAAATATGTACGGAGTTCAATTCCATCCAGAAGTTCGCCATTCAGTATATGGAAACGACCTTTTAAAGAATTTTGTATTTGAAGTTTGTCATGCTGAAGCTAACTGGTCTATCGAAAACTTTATTGAAGTTGAATTAGAAAAAATTCGACAAGTTGTTGGAGATAAAAAGGTATTATGTGCGTTAAGTGGCGGCGTAGATTCTTCTGTAGTAGCCGTACTAATTCATAAAGCAATCGGTGATCAATTAACTTGTATGTTTGTGGATCACGGTTTATTGCGTAAAGGTGAAGCGGACAGCGTAATGGAAACGTTCAGCGAAGGATTTAATATGAACGTTATTAAAATTGATGCTAAAGATCGTTTCTTAAACAAATTAAAAGGTGTATCTGATCCAGAGCAAAAGCGTAAAATTATCGGAAACGAATTCATCTATGTATTTGACGATGAGGCAGCTAAGCTACAAGGCTTTGAATTTTTAGCTCAAGGTACACTATACACAGATATTATTGAGAGTGGTACAGCGACTGCTCAAACAATTAAATCTCACCATAACGTAGGTGGATTACCTGAAGATATGGAGTTTGAGTTAATTGAACCTTTAAATACACTATTTAAAGATGAAGTGCGTGCATTAGGTACTGAGTTAGGTATTCCTGACAATATCGTATGGCGCCAACCATTCCCAGGTCCAGGGTTAGGAATTCGTGTACTTGGTGAAGTAACAGAAGAAAAGCTTGAGATTGTTCGAGAATCTGATTACATTTTACGTGACGAAATTGCAAAATCAGGTTTAGAGCGTGATATCTGGCAGTACTTCACAGTCCTTCCTGATATCCGCAGTGTTGGTGTAATGGGAGATGCTCGTACGTATGACTACACAATTGGTATTCGTGCCGTAACTTCAATCGATGGTATGACTTCTGATTGGGCTCGTATTCCATGGGATGTGCTTGAGAAGATCTCAGTTCGTATCGTAAACGAAGTTAAGCATATTAATCGCGTAGTGTATGACATTACAAGTAAGCCACCTGCAACAATCGAATGGGAATAATATGTAAAGAAACCGAACAAACGAACATTCTTATTATAAGAATGTTCGTTTTTTGTTGACTTAATTCGTTGATGAGTGGTAATATACTAGCATAAAAGAACTAAACATATTAAGAAATGTCGTATAATCTTGGGGATATGGCCCGAAAGTTTCTACCGAGCTACCGTAAATGGCTTGACTACGAGCAACTCTGTATATACACGTAATTTCTATCTATTTATATAAAAAGAGAAGAGTAGATAGTATCATTCCGT
Organism: Bacillus sp. 1780r2a1; assembly: GCA_024134725.1. NCBI lineage: Bacteria > Bacillati > Bacillota > Bacilli > Caryophanales > Bacillaceae > Bacillus > Bacillus sp. 1780r2a1. The sequence continues at coordinate 244,223 of CP099863.1, forward strand.
ATATATTTACGTAGTTAACGCCTTTACAACATTAATTGTATAAGGCGTTTTTTATATTACCCATGAGACAGCGACTTCCAATGGTGGGGAGGAACAAGTATGAAGAAGTACTTTCGTTTTGATGAGTTAGGAACAAATTACAAAAGGGAAACCATTGCAGGATTAACAACGTTTTTATCTATGGCTTATATCTTATTCGTTAATCCAGCGATGCTATCATTGAGCAGCGTACCAGATTTACCGGATAGTATGCGTATGGACCAAGGAGCGGTATTCACAGCTACTGCTTTAGCCGCAGCACTTGGTTCACTAATTATGGGGGTAATTGCTAAATATCCGATTGCGCTTGCGCCGGGGATGGGATTGAATGCTTTCTTTGCTTATAATGTTGTGTTAACAATGGGCATTCCATGGCAAACGGCTTTATCTGGTGTAATGGTATCAGGATTGATTTTTATCTTATTATCTTTATCTGGTATACGTGAAACGATCATTAATGCTATTCCAGCAGAGTTAAAACTAGCAGTTGGTGCAGGAATCGGTCTTTTCATTACGTTTGTCGGATTGCAAAATGCGAATATTATTGTGGATGATCCAGATTTATTAGTCGGTTTAGGTGATTTAACAAATGGTAGTACATTACTTGCTATTTTTGGTGTTATTGTAACAGTTATCTTAATGGTTTTACGTGTTAATGCTGGAATCTTTATAGGGATGGTTATTACAGCTATCGCTGGTATGATTGTAGGATTAGTTGATTTACCAACAAGTGTTGTAGGACCGGCTCCAAGCTTAGCTCCAACTTTCGGTGCAGCCTTTGCAAACTTTGGAGATGTTTTTACGCTTCAGATGCTAGTTGTTATCTTGACTTTCTTATTTGTAGACTTTTTTGATACAGCGGGTACATTGGTTGCTGTTGCGACTCAAGCAGGGCTGATGAAAGATAATAAATTACCTCGTGCAGGAAGAGCGCTTTTAGCAGACTCTACAGCAACAGTAGCAGGGGCTGTATTAGGGACATCTACAACAACATCGTATGTTGAATCAACAGCGGGTGTTGCAGCCGGTGGGCGATCAGGATTTACTTCAGTTATAACGGCGTTTTTCTTTTTGATTGCTATTTTCTTCTCACCACTGCTTTCTGTAGTAACTTCAGCAGTAACGGCACCAGCACTTATTATTGTAGGTGCACTAATGGTGGCAAGTTTAGGAAAGATTAAATGGGATCAATTTGAAGTAGCGGTACCGGCTTTCTTAACAATCATAATGATGCCACTAACTTATAGTATTGCTACAGGTATTGCAATTGGCTTTATCTTTTATCCAATTACGATGATTTGTAAAGGGAGAAGAAAAGAAATTCATCCAATTATGTATGGGCTATTCGTAATCTTTGTCCTGTATTTTATCTTCTTAGCAAAGTAAAACAATAATAGAATAGTAGAAAGTAGAAAAAGGCGGCTTCTTTAGCTGCCTTTTTATTTTGAGCAGGTTACTGGACTTTTGTGGAATAACAGTTATAAAATAAATGCACAACACTTAGAGATTTAAGTGTTTAAAATTGAGTAAATAAAAGCTTTTTAAAAAAGTAAAAGTTTTTTTGAAAAAACAATTGACTCTTTATAATTATCATGGTAAATTATTATATGTCGCCAACGAGCGATTGAGAAAAACTTGAAAGTGTGAAAAAAGAGTTTAAAAAAGTTGTTGACTTTCATAACTCGAAATGATATATTAGTAAAGTTGTTTCAAGAGAAAATGAACTTTGAAAACTGAACAAAGCGACAAACGTCAACGTTAATTTTTTAAAACTTTTATGAGCAAGTCAAACATTTCTTCGGAGAGTTTGATCCTGGCTCAGGATGAACGCTGGCGGCGTGCCTAATACATGCAAGTCGAGCGAACTGATTAGAAGCTTGCTTCTATGACGTTAGCGGCGGACGGGTGAGTAACACGTGGGCAACCTGCCTGTAAGACTGGGATAACTCCGGGAAACCGGAGCTAATACCGGATAACATTTTCTCTTGCATAAGAGAAAATTGAAAGATGGTTTCGGCTATCACTTACAGATGGGCCCGCGGTGCATTAGCTAGTTGGTGAGGTAACGGCTCACCAAGGCAACGATGCATAGCCGACCTGAGAGGGTGATCGGCCACACTGGGACTGAGACACGGCCCAGACTCCTACGGGAGGCAGCAGTAGGGAATCTTCCGCAATGGACGAAAGTCTGACGGAGCAACGCCGCGTGAGTGATGAAGGCTTTCGGGTCGTAAAACTCTGTTGTTAGGGAAGAACAAGTACAAGAGTAACTGCTTGTACCTTGACGGTACCTAACCAGAAAGCCACGGCTAACTACGTGCCAGCAGCCGCGGTAATACGTAGGTGGCAAGCGTTATCCGGAATTATTGGGCGTAAAGCGCGCGCAGGCGGTTTCTTAAGTCTGATGTGAAAGCCCACGGCTCAACCGTGGAGGGTCATTGGAAACTGGGGAACTTGAGTGCAGAAGAGAAAAGCGGAATTCCACGTGTAGCGGTGAAATGCGTAGAGATGTGGAGGAACACCAGTGGCGAAGGCGGCTTTTTGGTCTGTAACTGACGCTGAGGCGCGAAAGCGTGGGGAGCAAACAGGATTAGATACCCTGGTAGTCCACGCCGTAAACGATGAGTGCTAAGTGTTAGAGGGTTTCCGCCCTTTAGTGCTGCAGCTAACGCATTAAGCACTCCGCCTGGGGAGTACGGTCGCAAGACTGAAACTCAAAGGAATTGACGGGGGCCCGCACAAGCGGTGGAGCATGTGGTTTAATTCGAAGCAACGCGAAGAACCTTACCAGGTCTTGACATCCTCTGACAACTCTAGAGATAGAGCGTTCCCCTTCGGGGGACAGAGTGACAGGTGGTGCATGGTTGTCGTCAGCTCGTGTCGTGAGATGTTGGGTTAAGTCCCGCAACGAGCGCAACCCTTGATCTTAGTTGCCAGCATTAAGTTGGGCACTCTAAGGTGACTGCCGGTGACAAACCGGAGGAAGGTGGGGATGACGTCAAATCATCATGCCCCTTATGACCTGGGCTACACACGTGCTACAATGGATGGTACAAAGGGCTGCAAGACCGCGAGGTCAAGCCAATCCCATAAAACCATTCTCAGTTCGGATTGTAGGCTGCAACTCGCCTACATGAAGCTGGAATCGCTAGTAATCGCGGATCAGCATGCCGCGGTGAATACGTTCCCGGGCCTTGTACACACCGCCCGTCACACCACGAGAGTTTGTAACACCCGAAGTCGGTGGGGTAACCTTTATGGAGCCAGCCGCCTAAGGTGGGACAGATGATTGGGGTGAAGTCGTAACAAGGTAGCCGTATCGGAAGGTGCGGCTGGATCACCTCCTTTCTAAGGATTTTTACAAGACGTACGTTTTGAAGCTTTGTTCAGTTTTGAGAGTTCAATCTCTCATTAATAGAAAGTACATCACTTTCTTCTTATCTAATAAGAAGAATTTTGAGTGCGATTGTTCTTTGAAAACTAGATAACAGTAATAGCTGAGGAAAAGTGAAACTTTTCTTTAATCAAACCAATAAATAACGCAACGCAAGTTGCACCATTTATTCGCTAATGGTTAAGTTAGAAAGGGCGCACGGTGAATGCCTTGGCACTAGGAGCCGATGAAGGACGGGACTAACACCGATATGCTTCGGGGAGCTGTAAGTAAGCTTTGATCCGGAGATTTCCGAATGGGGAAACCCACTGTTCGTAATGGAGCAGTATCTTTATCTGAATACATAGGATATTGAAGGCAGACCCGGGGAACTGAAACATCTAAGTACCCGGAGGAAGAGAAAGCAAATGCGATTTCCTGAGTAGCGGCGAGCGAAACGGAATTAGCCCAAACCAAGAGGCTTGCCTCTTGGGGTTGTAGGACACTCTATACGGAGTTACAAAGGAACGAGGTAAATGAAGAGGTCTGGAAAGGCCCGTCAAAGAAGGTAACAACCCTGTAGTTGAAACTTCGTTCCCTCTTGAGTGGATCCTGAGTACGGCGGAACACGTGAAATTCCGTCGGAAGCTGGGAGGACCATCTCCCAAGGCTAAATACTCCCTAGTGACCGATAGTGAACCAGTACCGTGAGGGAAAGGTGAAAAGCACCCCGGAAGGGGAGTGAAAGAGATCCTGAAACCGTGTGCCTACAAGTAGTCAGAGCCCGTTAATGGGTGATGGCGTGCCTTTTGTAGAATGAACCGGCGAGTTACGATCCCATGCAAGGTTAAGTTGAAGAGACGGAGCCGTAGCGAAAGCGAGTCTGAATAGGGCGTTTAGTATGTGGTTGTAGACCCGAAACCAGGTGATCTACCCATGTCCAGGGTGAAGTTCAGGTAACACTGAATGGAGGCCCGAACCCACGCACGTTGAAAAGTGCGGGGATGAGGTGTGGGTAGCGGAGAAATTCCAATCGAACCTGGAGATAGCTGGTTCTCTCCGAAATAGCTTTAGGGCTAGCCTCACGTAGTGAGAGTCTTGGAGGTAGAGCACTGATTGGACTAGGGGCCCCCAACGGGTTACCGAATTCAGTCAAACTCCGAATGCCAAAGACTTATCCGTGGGAGTCAGACTGCGAGTGATAAGATCCGTAGTCAAAAGGGAAACAGCCCAGACCACCAGCTAAGGTCCCCAAGTATACGTTAAGTGGAAAAGGATGTGGAGTTGCTTAGACAACCAGGATGTTGGCTTAGAAGCAGCCACCATTTAAAGAGTGCGTAATAGCTCACTGGTCGAGTGACTCTGCGCCGAAAATGTACCGGGGCTAAACGTATCACCGAAGCTGTGGATTGACATCTTTGATGTCAGTGGTAGGAGAGCGTTCTAAGTGCTGCGAAGCTAGACCGTAAGGACTGGTGGAGCGCTTAGAAGTGAGAATGCCGGTATGAGTAGCGAAAGACAAGTGAGAATCTTGTCCACCGAATGCCTAAGGTTTCCTGAGGAAGGCTCGTCCGCTCAGGGTTAGTCGGGACCTAAGCCGAGGCTGAAAAGCGTAGGCGATGGCCAACAGGTTGATATTCCTGTACCACCTCCCCGCCGTTTGAGTAATGGGGGGACGCAGGAGGATAGGGTAAGCGCGCTGCTGGATATGCGCGTTCAAGCAGTTAGGCTGATGAGTAGGCAAATCCGCTCATCATAAGGCTGAGCTGTGATGACGAGGGAAATATAGTACCGAAGTTCCTGATTCCACACTGCCAAGAAAAGCCTCTAGCGAGGCGGGAGGTGCCCGTACCGCAAACCGACACAGGTAGGCGAGGAGAGAATCCTAAGGTGATCGAGAGAACTCTCGTTAAGGAACTCGGCAAAATGACCCCGTAACTTCGGGAGAAGGGGTGCTCTGGTAGGGTGTATAGCCCGAGAGAGCCGCAGTGAATAGGCCCAGGCGACTGTTTAGCAAAAACACAGGTCTCTGCGAAGCCGCAAGGCGAAGTATAGGGGCTGACGCCTGCCCGGTGCTGGAAGGTTAAGAGGAGGGGTTATCCTTTGGGAGAAGCTCTGAATCGAAGCCCCAGTAAACGGCGGCCGTAACTATAACGGTCCTAAGGTAGCGAAATTCCTTGTCGGGTAAGTTCCGACCCGCACGAAAGGCGTAACGATCTGGGCACTGTCTCAACGAGAGACTCGGTGAAATTATAGTACCTGTGAAGATGCAGGTTACCCGCGACAGGACGGAAAGACCCCGTGGAGCTTTACTGTAGCCTGATATTGAATTTTGGTACAGCTTGTACAGGATAGGTAGGAGCCTGAGAAGCCGGAGCGCTAGCTTCGGTGGAGGCGTCGGTGGGATACTACCCTGGTTGTATTGAAATTCTAACCCGCAGCCCTGATCGGGCTGGGAGACAGTGTCAGGTGGGCAGTTTGACTGGGGCGGTCGCCTCCTAAAGAGTAACGGAGGCGCCCAAAGGTTCCCTCAGAATGGTTGGAAATCATTCGTAGAGTGTAAAGGCACAAGGGAGCTTGACTGCGAGACCTACAAGTCGAGCAGGGACGAAAGTCGGGCTTAGTGATCCGGTGGTTCCGCATGGAAGGGCCATCGCTCAACGGATAAAAGCTACCCCGGGGATAACAGGCTTATCTCCCCCAAGAGTCCACATCGACGGGGAGGTTTGGCACCTCGATGTCGGCTCATCGCATCCTGGGGCTGTAGTCGGTCCCAAGGGTTGGGCTGTTCGCCCATTAAAGCGGTACGCGAGCTGGGTTCAGAACGTCGTGAGACAGTTCGGTCCCTATCCGTCGTGGGCGTAGGAAATTTGAGAGGAGCTGTCCTTAGTACGAGAGGACCGGGATGGACACACCGCTGGTGTACCAGTTGTCTTGCCAAAGGCATCGCTGGGTAGCTATGTGTGGACGGGATAAGTGCTGAAAGCATCTAAGCATGAAGCCCCCCTCAAGATGAGATTTCCCATAGCGCAAGCTAGTAAGATCCCTGAAAGATGATCAGGTTGATAGGTCAGAGGTGGAAGCACGGCGACGTGTGTAGCTGACTGATACTAATCGATCGAGGACTTAACCAAAATGATAGTACACGAAGTACTCAGCAAAATGTTATCTAGTTTTGAGAGAATAATCTCAATTCATGTCTGGTGGCGATAGCAGAGAGGTCACACCCGTTCCCATGCCGAACACGGAAGTTAAGTTCTCTAGCGCCGATGGTAGTTGGGACTTTGTCCCTGTGAGAGTAGGACGTTGCCAGGCTGAAAAAGATTTCTCTTTTTCTTTCAAAAAGTATTTGACATCAAGTAAAAAACTTGGTATGATAATAAAGTCGCTTAAGAGCGGCGGTTGAACTTTGAAAACTGAACAAAGCGACAAACGTCAACGTTAATTTTTTAAAACTTTTATGAGCAAGTCAAACATTTCTTCGGAGAGTTTGATCCTGGCTCAGGATGAACGCTGGCGGCGTGCCTAATACATGCAAGTCGAGCGAACTGATTAGAAGCTTGCTTCTATGACGTTAGCGGCGGACGGGTGAGTAACACGTGGGCAACCTGCCTGTAAGACTGGGATAACTCCGGGAAACCGGAGCTAATACCGGATAACATTTTCTCTTGCATAAGAGAAAATTGAAAGATGGTTTCGGCTATCACTTACAGATGGGCCCGCGGTGCATTAGCTAGTTGGTGAGGTAACGGCTCACCAAGGCAACGATGCATAGCCGACCTGAGAGGGTGATCGGCCACACTGGGACTGAGACACGGCCCAGACTCCTACGGGAGGCAGCAGTAGGGAATCTTCCGCAATGGACGAAAGTCTGACGGAGCAACGCCGCGTGAGTGATGAAGGCTTTCGGGTCGTAAAACTCTGTTGTTAGGGAAGAACAAGTACAAGAGTAACTGCTTGTACCTTGACGGTACCTAACCAGAAAGCCACGGCTAACTACGTGCCAGCAGCCGCGGTAATACGTAGGTGGCAAGCGTTATCCGGAATTATTGGGCGTAAAGCGCGCGCAGGCGGTTTCTTAAGTCTGATGTGAAAGCCCACGGCTCAACCGTGGAGGGTCATTGGAAACTGGGGAACTTGAGTGCAGAAGAGAAAAGCGGAATTCCACGTGTAGCGGTGAAATGCGTAGAGATGTGGAGGAACACCAGTGGCGAAGGCGGCTTTTTGGTCTGTAACTGACGCTGAGGCGCGAAAGCGTGGGGAGCAAACAGGATTAGATACCCTGGTAGTCCACGCCGTAAACGATGAGTGCTAAGTGTTAGAGGGTTTCCGCCCTTTAGTGCTGCAGCTAACGCATTAAGCACTCCGCCTGGGGAGTACGGTCGCAAGACTGAAACTCAAAGGAATTGACGGGGGCCCGCACAAGCGGTGGAGCATGTGGTTTAATTCGAAGCAACGCGAAGAACCTTACCAGGTCTTGACATCCTCTGACAACTCTAGAGATAGAGCGTTCCCCTTCGGGGGACAGAGTGACAGGTGGTGCATGGTTGTCGTCAGCTCGTGTCGTGAGATGTTGGGTTAAGTCCCGCAACGAGCGCAACCCTTGATCTTAGTTGCCAGCATTAAGTTGGGCACTCTAAGGTGACTGCCGGTGACAAACCGGAGGAAGGTGGGGATGACGTCAAATCATCATGCCCCTTATGACCTGGGCTACACACGTGCTACAATGGATGGTACAAAGGGCTGCAAGACCGCGAGGTCAAGCCAATCCCATAAAACCATTCTCAGTTCGGATTGTAGGCTGCAACTCGCCTACATGAAGCTGGAATCGCTAGTAATCGCGGATCAGCATGCCGCGGTGAATACGTTCCCGGGCCTTGTACACACCGCCCGTCACACCACGAGAGTTTGTAACACCCGAAGTCGGTGGGGTAACCTTTATGGAGCCAGCCGCCTAAGGTGGGACAGATGATTGGGGTGAAGTCGTAACAAGGTAGCCGTATCGGAAGGTGCGGCTGGATCACCTCCTTTCTAAGGATTTTTACAAGACGTACGTTTTGAAGCTTTGTTCAGTTTTGAGAGTTCAATCTCTCATTAATAGAAAGTACATCACTTTCTTCTTATCTAATAAGAAGAATTTTGAGTGCGATTGTTCTTTGAAAACTAGATAACAGTAATAGCTGAGGAAAAGTGAAACTTTTCTTTAATCAAACCAATAAATAACGCAACGCAAGTTGCACCATTTATTCGCTAATGGTTAAGTTAGAAAGGGCGCACGGTGAATGCCTTGGCACTAGGAGCCGATGAAGGACGGGACTAACACCGATATGCTTCGGGGAGCTGTAAGTAAGCTTTGATCCGGAGATTTCCGAATGGGGAAACCCACTGTTCGTAATGGAGCAGTATCTTTATCTGAATACATAGGATATTGAAGGCAGACCCGGGGAACTGAAACATCTAAGTACCCGGAGGAAGAGAAAGCAAATGCGATTTCCTGAGTAGCGGCGAGCGAAACGGAATTAGCCCAAACCAAGAGGCTTGCCTCTTGGGGTTGTAGGACACTCTATACGGAGTTACAAAGGAACGAGGTAAATGAAGAGGTCTGGAAAGGCCCGTCAAAGAAGGTAACAACCCTGTAGTTGAAACTTCGTTCCCTCTTGAGTGGATCCTGAGTACGGCGGAACACGTGAAATTCCGTCGGAAGCTGGGAGGACCATCTCCCAAGGCTAAATACTCCCTAGTGACCGATAGTGAACCAGTACCGTGAGGGAAAGGTGAAAAGCACCCCGGAAGGGGAGTGAAAGAGATCCTGAAACCGTGTGCCTACAAGTAGTCAGAGCCCGTTAATGGGTGATGGCGTGCCTTTTGTAGAATGAACCGGCGAGTTACGATCCCATGCAAGGTTAAGTTGAAGAGACGGAGCCGTAGCGAAAGCGAGTCTGAATAGGGCGTTTAGTATGTGGTTGTAGACCCGAAACCAGGTGATCTACCCATGTCCAGGGTGAAGTTCAGGTAACACTGAATGGAGGCCCGAACCCACGCACGTTGAAAAGTGCGGGGATGAGGTGTGGGTAGCGGAGAAATTCCAATCGAACCTGGAGATAGCTGGTTCTCTCCGAAATAGCTTTAGGGCTAGCCTCACGTAGTGAGAGTCTTGGAGGTAGAGCACTGATTGGACTAGGGGCCCCCAACGGGTTACCGAATTCAGTCAAACTCCGAATGCCAAAGACTTATCCGTGGGAGTCAGACTGCGAGTGATAAGATCCGTAGTCAAAAGGGAAACAGCCCAGACCACCAGCTAAGGTCCCCAAGTATACGTTAAGTGGAAAAGGATGTGGAGTTGCTTAGACAACCAGGATGTTGGCTTAGAAGCAGCCACCATTTAAAGAGTGCGTAATAGCTCACTGGTCGAGTGACTCTGCGCCGAAAATGTACCGGGGCTAAACGTATCACCGAAGCTGTGGATTGACATCTTTGATGTCAGTGGTAGGAGAGCGTTCTAAGTGCTGCGAAGCTAGACCGTAAGGACTGGTGGAGCGCTTAGAAGTGAGAATGCCGGTATGAGTAGCGAAAGACAAGTGAGAATCTTGTCCACCGAATGCCTAAGGTTTCCTGAGGAAGGCTCGTCCGCTCAGGGTTAGTCGGGACCTAAGCCGAGGCTGAAAAGCGTAGGCGATGGCCAACAGGTTGATATTCCTGTACCACCTCCCCGCCGTTTGAGTAATGGGGGGACGCAGGAGGATAGGGTAAGCGCGCTGCTGGATATGCGCGTTCAAGCAGTTAGGCTGATGAGTAGGCAAATCCGCTCATCATAAGGCTGAGCTGTGATGACGAGGGAAATATAGTACCGAAGTTCCTGATTCCACACTGCCAAGAAAAGCCTCTAGCGAGGCGGGAGGTGCCCGTACCGCAAACCGACACAGGTAGGCGAGGAGAGAATCCTAAGGTGATCGAGAGAACTCTCGTTAAGGAACTCGGCAAAATGACCCCGTAACTTCGGGAGAAGGGGTGCTCTGGTAGGGTGTATAGCCCGAGAGAGCCGCAGTGAATAGGCCCAGGCGACTGTTTAGCAAAAACACAGGTCTCTGCGAAGCCGCAAGGCGAAGTATAGGGGCTGACGCCTGCCCGGTGCTGGAAGGTTAAGAGGAGGGGTTATCCTTTGGGAGAAGCTCTGAATCGAAGCCCCAGTAAACGGCGGCCGTAACTATAACGGTCCTAAGGTAGCGAAATTCCTTGTCGGGTAAGTTCCGACCCGCACGAAAGGCGTAACGATCTGGGCACTGTCTCAACGAGAGACTCGGTGAAATTATAGTACCTGTGAAGATGCAGGTTACCCGCGACAGGACGGAAAGACCCCGTGGAGCTTTACTGTAGCCTGATATTGAATTTTGGTACAGCTTGTACAGGATAGGTAGGAGCCTGAGAAGCCGGAGCGCTAGCTTCGGTGGAGGCGTCGGTGGGATACTACCCTGGTTGTATTGAAATTCTAACCCGCAGCCCTGATCGGGCTGGGAGACAGTGTCAGGTGGGCAGTTTGACTGGGGCGGTCGCCTCCTAAAGAGTAACGGAGGCGCCCAAAGGTTCCCTCAGAATGGTTGGAAATCATTCGTAGAGTGTAAAGGCACAAGGGAGCTTGACTGCGAGACCTACAAGTCGAGCAGGGACGAAAGTCGGGCTTAGTGATCCGGTGGTTCCGCATGGAAGGGCCATCGCTCAACGGATAAAAGCTACCCCGGGGATAACAGGCTTATCTCCCCCAAGAGTCCACATCGACGGGGAGGTTTGGCACCTCGATGTCGGCTCATCGCATCCTGGGGCTGTAGTCGGTCCCAAGGGTTGGGCTGTTCGCCCATTAAAGCGGTACGCGAGCTGGGTTCAGAACGTCGTGAGACAGTTCGGTCCCTATCCGTCGTGGGCGTAGGAAATTTGAGAGGAGCTGTCCTTAGTACGAGAGGACCGGGATGGACACACCGCTGGTGTACCAGTTGTCTTGCCAAAGGCATCGCTGGGTAGCTATGTGTGGACGGGATAAGTGCTGAAAGCATCTAAGCATGAAGCCCCCCTCAAGATGAGATTTCCCATAGCGCAAGCTAGTAAGATCCCTGAAAGATGATCAGGTTGATAGGTCAGAGGTGGAAGCACGGCGACGTGTGTAGCTGACTGATACTAATCGATCGAGGACTTAACCAAAATGATAGTACACGAAGTACTCAGCAAAATGTTATCTAGTTTTGAGAGAATAATCTCAATTCATGTCTGGTGGCGATAGCAGAGAGGTCACACCCGTTCCCATGCCGAACACGGAAGTTAAGTTCTCTAGCGCCGATGGTAGTTGGGACTTTGTCCCTGTGAGAGTAGGACGTTGCCAGGCTGAAAAAGATTTCTCTTTTTCTTTCAAAAAGTATTTGACATCAAGTAAAAAACTTGGTATGATAATAAAGTCGCTTAAGAGCGGCGGTTGAACTTTGAAAACTGAACAAAGCGACAAACGTCAACGTTAATTTTTTAAAACTTTTATGAGCAAGTCAAACATTTCTTCGGAGAGTTTGATCCTGGCTCAGGATGAACGCTGGCGGCGTGCCTAATACATGCAAGTCGAGCGAACTGATTAGAAGCTTGCTTCTATGACGTTAGCGGCGGACGGGTGAGTAACACGTGGGCAACCTGCCTGTAAGACTGGGATAACTCCGGGAAACCGGAGCTAATACCGGATAACATTTTCTCTTGCATAAGAGAAAATTGAAAGATGGTTTCGGCTATCACTTACAGATGGGCCCGCGGTGCATTAGCTAGTTGGTGAGGTAACGGCTCACCAAGGCAACGATGCATAGCCGACCTGAGAGGGTGATCGGCCACACTGGGACTGAGACACGGCCCAGACTCCTACGGGAGGCAGCAGTAGGGAATCTTCCGCAATGGACGAAAGTCTGACGGAGCAACGCCGCGTGAGTGATGAAGGCTTTCGGGTCGTAAAACTCTGTTGTTAGGGAAGAACAAGTACAAGAGTAACTGCTTGTACCTTGACGGTACCTAACCAGAAAGCCACGGCTAACTACGTGCCAGCAGCCGCGGTAATACGTAGGTGGCAAGCGTTATCCGGAATTATTGGGCGTAAAGCGCGCGCAGGCGGTTTCTTAAGTCTGATGTGAAAGCCCACGGCTCAACCGTGGAGGGTCATTGGAAACTGGGGAACTTGAGTGCAGAAGAGAAAAGCGGAATTCCACGTGTAGCGGTGAAATGCGTAGAGATGTGGAGGAACACCAGTGGCGAAGGCGGCTTTTTGGTCTGTAACTGACGCTGAGGCGCGAAAGCGTGGGGAGCAAACAGGATTAGATACCCTGGTAGTCCACGCCGTAAACGATGAGTGCTAAGTGTTAGAGGGTTTCCGCCCTTTAGTGCTGCAGCTAACGCATTAAGCACTCCGCCTGGGGAGTACGGTCGCAAGACTGAAACTCAAAGGAATTGACGGGGGCCCGCACAAGCGGTGGAGCATGTGGTTTAATTCGAAGCAACGCGAAGAACCTTACCAGGTCTTGACATCCTCTGACAACTCTAGAGATAGAGCGTTCCCCTTCGGGGGACAGAGTGACAGGTGGTGCATGGTTGTCGTCAGCTCGTGTCGTGAGATGTTGGGTTAAGTCCCGCAACGAGCGCAACCCTTGATCTTAGTTGCCAGCATTAAGTTGGGCACTCTAAGGTGACTGCCGGTGACAAACCGGAGGAAGGTGGGGATGACGTCAAATCATCATGCCCCTTATGACCTGGGCTACACACGTGCTACAATGGATGGTACAAAGGGCTGCAAGACCGCGAGGTCAAGCCAATCCCATAAAACCATTCTCAGTTCGGATTGTAGGCTGCAACTCGCCTACATGAAGCTGGAATCGCTAGTAATCGCGGATCAGCATGCCGCGGTGAATACGTTCCCGGGCCTTGTACACACCGCCCGTCACACCACGAGAGTTTGTAACACCCGAAGTCGGTGGGGTAACCTTTATGGAGCCAGCCGCCTAAGGTGGGACAGATGATTGGGGTGAAGTCGTAACAAGGTAGCCGTATCGGAAGGTGCGGCTGGATCACCTCCTTTCTAAGGATTTTTACAAGACGTACGTTTTGAAGCTTTGTTCAGTTTTGAGAGTTCAATCTCTCATTAATAGAAAGTACATCACTTTCTTCTTATCTAATAAGAAGAATTTTGAGTGCGATTGTTCTTTGAAAACTAGATAACAGTAATAGCTGAGGAAAAGTGAAACTTTTCTTTAATCAAACCAATAAATAACGCAACGCAAGTTGCACCATTTATTCGCTAATGGTTAAGTTAGAAAGGGCGCACGGTGAATGCCTTGGCACTAGGAGCCGATGAAGGACGGGACTAACACCGATATGCTTCGGGGAGCTGTAAGTAAGCTTTGATCCGGAGATTTCCGAATGGGGAAACCCACTGTTCGTAATGGAGCAGTATCTTTATCTGAATACATAGGATATTGAAGGCAGACCCGGGGAACTGAAACATCTAAGTACCCGGAGGAAGAGAAAGCAAATGCGATTTCCTGAGTAGCGGCGAGCGAAACGGAATTAGCCCAAACCAAGAGGCTTGCCTCTTGGGGTTGTAGGACACTCTATACGGAGTTACAAAGGAACGAGGTAAATGAAGAGGTCTGGAAAGGCCCGTCAAAGAAGGTAACAACCCTGTAGTTGAAACTTCGTTCCCTCTTGAGTGGATCCTGAGTACGGCGGAACACGTGAAATTCCGTCGGAAGCTGGGAGGACCATCTCCCAAGGCTAAATACTCCCTAGTGACCGATAGTGAACCAGTACCGTGAGGGAAAGGTGAAAAGCACCCCGGAAGGGGAGTGAAAGAGATCCTGAAACCGTGTGCCTACAAGTAGTCAGAGCCCGTTAATGGGTGATGGCGTGCCTTTTGTAGAATGAACCGGCGAGTTACGATCCCATGCAAGGTTAAGTTGAAGAGACGGAGCCGTAGCGAAAGCGAGTCTGAATAGGGCGTTTAGTATGTGGTTGTAGACCCGAAACCAGGTGATCTACCCATGTCCAGGGTGAAGTTCAGGTAACACTGAATGGAGGCCCGAACCCACGCACGTTGAAAAGTGCGGGGATGAGGTGTGGGTAGCGGAGAAATTCCAATCGAACCTGGAGATAGCTGGTTCTCTCCGAAATAGCTTTAGGGCTAGCCTCACGTAGTGAGAGTCTTGGAGGTAGAGCACTGATTGGACTAGGGGCCCCCAACGGGTTACCGAATTCAGTCAAACTCCGAATGCCAAAGACTTATCCGTGGGAGTCAGACTGCGAGTGATAAGATCCGTAGTCAAAAGGGAAACAGCCCAGACCACCAGCTAAGGTCCCCAAGTATACGTTAAGTGGAAAAGGATGTGGAGTTGCTTAGACAACCAGGATGTTGGCTTAGAAGCAGCCACCATTTAAAGAGTGCGTAATAGCTCACTGGTCGAGTGACTCTGCGCCGAAAATGTACCGGGGCTAAACGTATCACCGAAGCTGTGGATTGACATCTTTGATGTCAGTGGTAGGAGAGCGTTCTAAGTGCTGCGAAGCTAGACCGTAAGGACTGGTGGAGCGCTTAGAAGTGAGAATGCCGGTATGAGTAGCGAAAGACAAGTGAGAATCTTGTCCACCGAATGCCTAAGGTTTCCTGAGGAAGGCTCGTCCGCTCAGGGTTAGTCGGGACCTAAGCCGAGGCTGAAAAGCGTAGGCGATGGCCAACAGGTTGATATTCCTGTACCACCTCCCCGCCGTTTGAGTAATGGGGGGACGCAGGAGGATAGGGTAAGCGCGCTGCTGGATATGCGCGTTCAAGCAGTTAGGCTGATGAGTAGGCAAATCCGCTCATCATAAGGCTGAGCTGTGATGACGAGGGAAATATAGTACCGAAGTTCCTGATTCCACACTGCCAAGAAAAGCCTCTAGCGAGGCGGGAGGTGCCCGTACCGCAAACCGACACAGGTAGGCGAGGAGAGAATCCTAAGGTGATCGAGAGAACTCTCGTTAAGGAACTCGGCAAAATGACCCCGTAACTTCGGGAGAAGGGGTGCTCTGGTAGGGTGTATAGCCCGAGAGAGCCGCAGTGAATAGGCCCAGGCGACTGTTTAGCAAAAACACAGGTCTCTGCGAAGCCGCAAGGCGAAGTATAGGGGCTGACGCCTGCCCGGTGCTGGAAGGTTAAGAGGAGGGGTTATCCTTTGGGAGAAGCTCTGAATCGAAGCCCCAGTAAACGGCGGCCGTAACTATAACGGTCCTAAGGTAGCGAAATTCCTTGTCGGGTAAGTTCCGACCCGCACGAAAGGCGTAACGATCTGGGCACTGTCTCAACGAGAGACTCGGTGAAATTATAGTACCTGTGAAGATGCAGGTTACCCGCGACAGGACGGAAAGACCCCGTGGAGCTTTACTGTAGCCTGATATTGAATTTTGGTACAGCTTGTACAGGATAGGTAGGAGCCTGAGAAGCCGGAGCGCTAGCTTCGGTGGAGGCGTCGGTGGGATACTACCCTGGTTGTATTGAAATTCTAACCCGCAGCCCTGATCGGGCTGGGAGACAGTGTCAGGTGGGCAGTTTGACTGGGGCGGTCGCCTCCTAAAGAGTAACGGAGGCGCCCAAAGGTTCCCTCAGAATGGTTGGAAATCATTCGTAGAGTGTAAAGGCACAAGGGAGCTTGACTGCGAGACCTACAAGTCGAGCAGGGACGAAAGTCGGGCTTAGTGATCCGGTGGTTCCGCATGGAAGGGCCATCGCTCAACGGATAAAAGCTACCCCGGGGATAACAGGCTTATCTCCCCCAAGAGTCCACATCGACGGGGAGGTTTGGCACCTCGATGTCGGCTCATCGCATCCTGGGGCTGTAGTCGGTCCCAAGGGTTGGGCTGTTCGCCCATTAAAGCGGTACGCGAGCTGGGTTCAGAACGTCGTGAGACAGTTCGGTCCCTATCCGTCGTGGGCGTAGGAAATTTGAGAGGAGCTGTCCTTAGTACGAGAGGACCGGGATGGACACACCGCTGGTGTACCAGTTGTCTTGCCAAAGGCATCGCTGGGTAGCTATGTGTGGACGGGATAAGTGCTGAAAGCATCTAAGCATGAAGCCCCCCTCAAGATGAGATTTCCCATAGCGTAAGCTAGTAAGATCCCTGAAAGATGATCAGGTTGATAGGTCAGAGGTGGAAGCACGGTGACGTGTGTAGCTGACTGATACTAATCGATCGAGGACTTAACCAAAATGATAGTACACGAAGTACTCAGCAAAATGTTATCTAGTTTTGAGAGAATAATCTCAATTCATGTCTGGTGGCGATAGCAGAGAGGTCACACCCGTTCCCATGCCGAACACGGAAGTTAAGTTCTCTAGCGCCGATGGTAGTTGGGACTTTGTCCCTGTGAGAGTAGGACGTTGCCAGGCAACAGCGCAAAAAAGGCTAGTCAGTAGACTAGCCTTTTTTGTTATTCCTTTCGATAAAAAGTAATGAATAAAAAGGAGATTTACTATGAGTGAGAAAAAAAAGAAAAAAGTAATGTATGAAGTAGCTGAAAACGAAACAATTGCTGATTGTCTAGATCGTATGAAAAAGGACGGTTATATGCCTGTGAGAAGAATGGAAAAGCCTGTCTTTGAAGAAAGGGTCACGAATGGGGTTAAAGAACATGTTCCGGTAAAGCAACAAATCATATTTGAAGGAAAACTACTTTAAACACGAACATTATTAAAATTTAAAAGTTAAATATTCGATTTTTGAGTTGACTTTTTTCATGGTTGGCTGTTATCATTAAGTTGCAAATAAGAGAAACGAAACCTCATATAATATTCAGGAATATGGCCTGAGAGTTTCTACCCAATAACCGTAAATTATTGGACTATGAGGAAAGAACAATCAATTAGGATTAACTATTCGTATCCTGCAGCTTATGGTAAAGGTACGGATTAATAAAGCCTAGAGTGATTGTGACTTTCCTTTTGGAAATCACATCATTCTAGGCTTTTTTTATAAATTAAAAAAGGAGCTTTTATCTATGAATGTAAAAGTTGCTGTTGTCATGGGAAGTCAATCAGATTGGTCTACAATGCAACATGCTTGTGACATCTTAGAGGAATTAGATATTGCTTACGAAAAAAAAGTTGTATCGGCACATAGAACTCCAGATTATATGTTTGAATACGCCGAAACAGCAAAGGAAAGAGGAATTCAAGTTATTATTGCAGGAGCAGGAGGAGCAGCACATTTACCAGGTATGATTGCTGCGAAAACAGTTTTGCCTGTCATTGGTGTACCGGTTAAATCAAGTAACTTGAATGGCTTAGATTCATTGCTGTCTATCGTTCAAATGCCCGGAGGTGTTCCGGTCGCAACAGTAGCAATCGGAAAAGCAGGAGCAACAAATGCCGGCTTGCTTGCAGCTCAAATTTTGGGTACATCAGATTCTATCGTTAGTAAACAGCTAGATGAGAGAAGAGAATCAATTCGACTATCCGTGTTAGAAAGTAGTGATCAACTTGTCTAATGTTCTTATACATCCAGGGAAAACAATAGGAATTGTTGGCGGAGGCCAACTAGGGAGAATGATTGCCCTATCTGCTAAAGAAATGGGTTACTATATTGCTGTTTTAGAGCCTACAGAAGACTCACCTTGTGGTCAAGTAGCTGATATTAAAGTGGTTGGTGCCTATGATGACCGAAAGGCAATTGAACGACTTGCAGAAGTTTCAGATGTAATCACATATGAATTTGAGAATGTTGATGTTGAAATGATGAAGTGGTTAGAAACGAAATGTTACGTGCCACAAGGAAGTCATTTATTAGCAGTTACTCAAAATCGTCGTTTAGAAAAAGAAATGATTACTAATCTAAATCTAAACGTACCTCAGTATGCCATTGTAAAGAATAAAGAAGAGCTGTTAAAGGCTATCGAGACGATTAGCTATCCTTGCGTAGTCAAAACGTGTAGAGGGGGCTATGACGGCAAAGGGCAAGTTCTTTTAAAAAGCAGTCATGACGTAGCTGAAGCAGAAGGATTACTATCACAGTCTGAATGTATTGTAGAGCAATGGATGAACTTAGATAAAGAGGTTTCTGTCATTGTTCACCGAAACATGAGAGGCGACATTGTATGCTTACCAGTTGCTGAGAATATTCATAAAGATCATATTTTACACCAAACCATTGTGCCAGCACGTATTACAGCTAGCCAAGAGCAAACGGCAGTTGAATATGCAAAAGAAATTGCAAAAGGTCTAAACTTAGTTGGGACTCTTGCTGTTGAGATGTTCTTAACGAAAGAAGGCAATCTTTATATTAATGAATTAGCACCAAGACCACATAATTCAGGACATTATTCAATTAATGCTTGTAGCTTATCGCAATTTCAGCAGCATGTTCGAGCAATCTGTAACTGGCCTTTAGTTCAATCAACATTGTTAAAACCTGCTGTTATGGTTAACCTATTAGGAGAGCATATTGAAGAAACGATGGCAAAAATCGAATATTTAGACGATATGCACCTTCATTTGTACGGAAAAAAAGTTCCAAAACATAAACGAAAAATGGGACATATTACTGTATTAGCTGATAAGATAGATGAGGCGGTAGAAAAAGCCGAATCATTAGGAATATGGGAAAGAACGGAGGAATTAACAACATGATTGAACGTTATACAAGACCAGAGATGGCAGCCATTTGGACTGAAGAAAATAAATTTAAAGCTTGGCTAGAAGTTGAAATTTTAGCTTGTGAAGCATGGTCTGAATTAGGGCATATCCCAAAAGAAGATGTAAAGCTAATCCGTGAAAATGCATCTTTTGATATCAATCGAATCAATGAAATTGAACTTGAAACACGACATGACGTTGTTGCTTTTACTCGTGCAGTATCAGAAACACTTGGTGAAGAGCGTAAGTGGGTACATTACGGTTTAACTTCTACAGATGTTGTAGACACAGCATTATCTTATCTACTTAAACAAGCAAATGATATTTTAGTAAACGACGTTGAGCGCTTTATTGAAGTGTTAAAAGAAAAAGCACAAGAACATAAATATACAGTTATGATGGGGCGTACACACGGTGTCCACGCAGAGCCAACAACATTTGGCTTAAAGATGGGACTATGGTACGAAGAAATGAAGCGTAACTTAGAACGTTTGAAGCGAGCAGCTGCTGAAGTAGAGTTTGGAAAAATGTCTGGAGCAGTTGGAACGTTTGCTAATATTGATCCATTTGTTGAAAAGTATGTGTGTGAAAAGCTTGGTATCTCTCCAGCTCCTATCTCTACACAAACTTTACAACGTGACCGTCACGCACACTATATGTCCGTACTAGCCTTAATTGCAACGTCAATTGAGAAGTTTGCAGTAGAAGTTCGTGGCCTTCAGAAGAGTGAAACACGTGAAGTAGAAGAGTACTTTGCAAAAGGTCAAAAGGGATCATCAGCTATGCCGCATAAGCGTAATCCAATCGGTTCAGAAAATGTGACAGGGCTAGCACGACTAATTCGAGGATATATGGTAACAGCTTATGATAACGTACCACTTTGGCACGAACGTGATATCTCACATTCTTCCGCAGAACGCGTTATCTTACCAGATGCAACAATTGCATTGAACTACATGTTAAATCGTTTTGCAAACATCGTGAAAAACTTAACGGTATTCCCAGACAACATGAAGCGCAATATGGATCGCACGTTAGGCTTAATTTACTCACAGCGCGTGTTACTAACGTTAATTAACAAAGGTATGGTTCGTGAAGAAGCATATGACTTAGTTCAGCCTAAAGCAATGGAAGCATGGGAAACACAAGTTCCGTTCCGCTCTCTAATCGAAGGAGAAGAGCGCATTACACAACATTTAACAGCAGAAGAAATTGATGACTGCTTCGATCATACACATCACCTGAAAAGTGTAGATATGATTTTTGAACGTTTAGGTCTTTAATAAAGAAGGCAAGGTAAGTCCTTGCCTTTCTGCAAAAGTGGGTATCAGAATATTCTGGATATAGAGGTGTCAGCATGGAAAAGCAAGGGCTACTTTACGAAGGAAAAGCAAAGAAAATTTATGCAACAAGTGAACAAGATGTACTGTGGGTTGCTTACAAAAACGAGGCAACAGCATTTAATGGTGAAAAGAAAGCTGAAATTGAAGGGAAAGCAAAGCTAAATAACCAAATTAGTAGTTTGCTATTTTCAATGCTTCATGAAAAAGGAATTCAAACACATTTTGTAAAACAACTATCTGACTATGAGCAAGCAGTGAAACAGGTCAAAATCGTTCCGCTTGAAGTCGTGGTTCGAAACGCAACAGCCGGTAGTTTAGCTAAGCGAATTGGCGTTGAAGAAGGTATCCGATTTAAAAAGCCAATTGTGGAGCTTTATTACAAAGATGATGCGTTAGGAGACCCGTTAATCCTTGATGAACATGCTGTTTTCCTACAAGCTGCAACTCAAGAAGAGATTGATAGCTTAAAAGCACAAGCACTTCAAATTAATGAAGTATTATCTTCTTTCTTTAAAGAGAGAGACATTTTCTTAGTTGATTTTAAATTAGAGTTTGGTCGTACGTCTCAAGGAAATATCATTTTGGCTGATGAAATCTCACCTGATACTTGCCGTTTCTGGGATGTTCATACAAACGAAAAATTAGATAAAGATGTTTTCCGCAGAGATTTAGGCGGTTTAACAGAAGCATACGAAAAAATCTTACAGCGAATCGGAGGATAACCCAACCATGTATAAAGTAAAAGTATTTGTCACATTAAGAGAAAGCGTATTAGATCCACAAGGCGTAGCCGTTAAAAATTCATTACACCGTATGTCTTATGAAGAAGTACAAGAAGTTCGTATTGGTAAGTTCTTAGAGCTAACAATCGATAGCACAGATGCATTGGATGAGCGAGTAAAAGAAATGTGCGAAAAGCTTTTAGTGAATACAGTAATTGAAGACTATTGTTACGAGGTTGAGGAGGTTGTCGTACAGTGAAATTTGCTGTAATTGTGTTCCCAGGGTCAAACTGTGACGTAGATATGTATCATGCAATTAAAGATGAGCTTGGTGAGGAAGTAGAATACGTATGGCACGATGCTAAGTCTTTAGACGAATATGACGGTATCCTGTTACCAGGTGGCTTCTCATACGGAGATTACTTACGTTCAGGTGCCATTGCACGCTTTTCAAACGTAATGGATGAAGTGAAAAAGGCAGCAGCAGCTGGAAAGCCTGTATTAGGTGTTTGCAATGGCTTCCAAATCCTTTTAGAAGCAGGTCTTTTACCAGGAGCTATGCGTCGTAATGAAAATTTAAAATTCATCTGTAAAACAGTTAACTTAAAAGTAGCTAACAATGAAACTATGTTTACAAATGCTTATGGCAAAGACGAAATCATTGCAATTCCAGTAGCACATGGTGAAGGTAATTACTATTGCGATGAACAAACGTTACAACAATTGGTTGAAAACAATCAAATCCTTTTCCAATACGAAGATAATCCAAATGGTAGTCTTCAAAACATCGCAGGAATTTCAAACGAAGCAGGAAATGTATTAGGAATGATGCCACACCCAGAAAGAGCAGTCAGTGACATTCTAGGTAGCGCAGATGGACTAAAATTATTTCAATCAATCGTAAAGCAGTGGAGGGAACAAAATGTCGTTACTTCTTGAACCAAATGTAGAGCAAATTAAAGAGCAAAAGCTATATCGAGATATGGGATTAACAGATGAAGAGTTTGCAAATGTAGAGCAACTATTAGGCCGTACGCCTAACTATACAGAAACAGGGTTATTCTCTGTTATGTGGTCAGAGCACTGCAGTTACAAAAACTCAAAGCCTGTTTTGAAGAAATTCCCTGTCACTGGTGAAAAGGTGCTTCAAGGACCAGGTGAAGGCGCAGGAATTGTTGATATCGGCGATAATCAAGCAGTTGTATTTAAAATTGAAAGTCACAATCATCCATCAGCCATTGAACCTTATCAAGGAGCAGCAACTGGTGTAGGTGGAATTATCCGTGACGTCTTTTCAATGGGAGCAAGACCAATTGCGCTGTTAAACTCTTTACGATTCGGAGAGTTAACATCTCCAAAAGTTCGTCATTTGTTTGAGGAAGTAGTAGCAGGAATTGCAGGTTACGGTAACTGCGTTGGAATTCCAACAGTGGGTGGAGAGATTCAGTTTGAAGATTCTTACGAAGGCAATCCACTAGTTAACGCAATGTGTGTAGGCTTAATTAATCACGAAGACATCCAAAAAGGACAAGCAAAAGGCGTTGGCAACACGGTGATGTATGTTGGTGCTAAAACAGGACGCGATGGTATCCACGGTGCAACATTTGCATCAGAGGAACTTTCAGATCAATCAGATGAAAAACGTCCAGCAGTTCAAGTTGGAGATCCATTTATGGAAAAGCTTCTTCTTGAAGCATGCTTAGAATTAATTAAATGTGATGCATTAGTTGGTATTCAAGATATGGGAGCGGCTGGTTTAACGAGTTCATCAGCAGAGATGGCGAGTAAAGCAGGTTCTGGTATCGAAATGAATCTTGATCTTGTACCTCAGCGTGAAACAGGCATGACTCCGTACGAGATGATGCTTTCTGAATCACAAGAACGTATGCTAATCGTTGTTGAAAAAGGCCGTGAGCAAGAGATTGTAGATATCGTAGAGCGCTACGGTTTAGAAGCAGTATCAGTTGGTCACGTAACGGATGACAAGCGCCTTCGTTTAACGCATAAAGGTGAAGTGGTAGCGGATGTACCGGTTGATGCGTTAGCAGAAGATGCACCTGTGTATCACAAACCATCAGCAGAGCCAGCTTATTACCGTGAGTTTCAGTCTCAGCCATCTTACGCACCATCAGTAGACAATCACAGTGATATGCTAGTGAAGCTTTTACAACAACCAACGATTGCAAACAAAGAATGGGTTTACAATCAATATGACTATCAAGTGCGTACAAATACAGTTGTATCACCAGGCTCTGATGCAGCCGTTGTACGCGTGCGAGGAACAAATAAAGCATTAGCAATGACAACGGACTGTAACTCTCGCTATCTTTATCTAGATCCTGAAGTAGGTGGCCGCATTGCCGTAGCTGAAGCAGCTCGTAACCTTGTGTGTTCAGGTGCACAACCTTTAGCAATTACCGACTGCTTAAACTTTGGAAATCCAGAAAAACCAGAAATTTTCTGGCAAATTGAAAAAGCAACGGACGGAATGAGCGACGCTTGTCGTCAACTTTCAACACCAGTAATCGGTGGTAACGTATCTCTTTATAACGAAACAAAAGGTGAAGCAATCTATCCAACACCTGTTATCGGGATGGTTGGACTAATTGACGATGTGAAGCATATTACAACTCAGCATGCGAAACAAGCAGAAGATTTAATTTATGTAATTGGCGAAGCGAAAGCAGAATTTGCCGGAACTGAGCTTCAAAAAGTACTTGAAAGCGGTAAGGTATTTGGTCAATCACCTGCTTTAGACTTATCGGTAGAAAAAGCACGTCAAGATCAGCTTCTTCAAGCAATCCGTCAAGGAACTGTACAATCTGCACATGATATTGCAGAAGGTGGTTTTGCTGTAGCCCTAGCAGAGAAAGTAATGAACGATAGCGGTCTTGGAGTAGATGTTACGGTGAACGGCGACGTAACAGCAGAGTTATTTAGTGAAACACAATCACGTTTTATCATAACAGTGGCACCAGAAAATCAACAGGCTTTCGAGAGTATTGTTGCAGATGCTAAGCTAGTGGGACGCGTAACTGAAAACGGAGAATTAACAATTAAGCATGAAGGAAATGCAATTGTACAACAATCTGTTCAAGACTTAACGAAAGCTTGGAAAGGAGCTATTCCATGCTTGCTGAAATAAAAGGTTTAAACGAAGAATGCGGCGTATTCGGCATATGGGGTCATGAAAATGCAAGTCAAATTGCTTATTATGGCCTTCACAGCCTTCAGCATCGCGGTCAAGAAGGAGCTGGAATTGCTGTTACAAATGGTGAAAAAGTCAGCGTGGCAAAAGGCGTGGGTCTTGTAAACGAAGTATTCGGCCACGGTGAGCTTGATCAGCTTCAAGGAACAGCAGCAATTGGTCACGTTCGCTATGCAACAGCAGGGGGTGGAGGGTTTGAAAATGTTCAACCCCTTCACTTCCGCTCTCATAGCGGAAGTATCGCACTGGCTCACAACGGTAACTTAGTAAATGCCAATGCGCTGAAGCATCAGCTTGAAAACCAAGGCAGCATTTTTCAATCAACTTCTGATACAGAGGTATTGGCTCATTTAATTAAACGTAGTGGCTATAGTGATATGAAGGACAAAGTAAAAAATGCACTTTCTATGGTAAAAGGTGCATATGCGTTTGTTATTTTAACTGAAGATGCCATGATGGTTGCTTTAGATCCAAATGGCTTACGCCCACTATCACTTGGTCGTCTAGGCGATGCGTATGTTGTGGCATCAGAAACATGTGCATTTGATATTGTAGGAGCAGTTCATGAACGTGATGTAGAACCGGGAGAACTGTTAATCATCAATGATGAAGGAATAAAATCTGAGCGTTTTACGTTAAATGTAAATCGTGCAATTTGCAGCATGGAATACATTTATTTCTCACGTCCAGACAGCAACATTGATGGGATTAACGTTCATTCAGCACGTAAAAATTTAGGGAAACAGCTAGCGATGGAATCTCCAATCGAAGCAGATGTCGTAACTGGTGTTCCAGATTCTAGTATTTCAGCGGCCATTGGATTTGCCGAACAATCAGGTATTCCATATGAGTTAGGATTAATTAAGAACCGTTATGTTGGACGTACGTTTATTCAACCATCACAGGAGCTTCGCGAACAAGGTGTAAAAATGAAGTTGTCTCCAGTGCGTAAGATTGTAGAAGGTAAGCGTGTTGTAATGGTTGATGACTCGATTGTTCGAGGAACAACAAGTCGTCGTATCGTCCGCATGCTACGAGAAGCAGGAGCGAAAGAAGTTCACGTTCGTATTAGCGCACCTCCAATAAAAAATCCATGCTTCTATGGAATTGATACATCTTCTTCATCAGAGCTCATTGCAGCCACTCGCTCTGTACAAGAGATTTGTGAATTAATCGAAGCAGACTCTTTGGAATTCTTAAGCAATGAAGGATTAATTGAAGCAATCGGTCGAGATTATGAAAATGGTGGGCAGTGTATGGCTTGTTTCACAGGAAAATATCCAACAGAAATTTATCCGGATACCGTACACCCACATGAAAAGGTAACTTGTTAGTTTCAATGTAAAAAAGGAGTGACAATATGTCATATTCATATAAGCAAGCTGGAGTTGACTTAGAAGCAGGCTACGAGGCCGTTTCACGTATTAAAAAACACGTTGCACGAACAGAGCGCAAAGGTATTATGGGCACAGTTGGTGGTTTCGGAGGAATGTTTGATTTATCTTCCTTAGGTTTAAAAGAGCCTGTTTTAGTATCAGGAACAGACGGTGTTGGTACAAAATTAAAATTAGCTTTTCAAATGGATAAGCACGACACTATCGGGATTGATGCTGTAGCGATGTGTGTAAACGATGTGGTTGTACAAGGTGCAGAGCCTCTTTATTTCCTGGATTATATTGCATGTGGGAAAGCAGTCCCAGAAAAAATCGAAGCGATTGTAAAAGGAATTGCAGATGGATGCGAGCAGTCAAATTGTGCATTAATCGGCGGTGAAACAGCAGAAATGCCTGGGTTATATGAGGAAGATGAATATGACTTAGCTGGATTTACAGTTGGAGCAGTTGAGAAATCAGAAATTATCACTGGAGAAAGCGTAAAGCCAGGGCAGCTACTAGTAGGTATTTCATCAAGCGGTATTCATAGCAATGGCTATTCACTGGTGAGAAAAATTGTTGATGATCAAAAGCTTGACCTTCAAAAGGTTTATGAAGGATTTGATCAAACTCTTGGCCTTGAGCTTTTAACACCAACTAAAATTTATGTGAAGCCTGTGCTACAAGCATTAGAGGCAGCCAAGATAGCTGGAATGGCGCATATTACAGGCGGAGGATTTATTGAAAACATTCCCCGCATGCTTCCAGACGGTTTAGGAGTAGAAATTGACTACGGTTCTTGGCCGATTCCAAAAATCTTTGATTTCCTTCAAGAGCATGGCGGCTTAGAACGTAAAGAAATGTTTGAAGTTTTTAATATGGGGATTGGGTTTGTGTTAGCGGTAGAGCCAGAAGAAATGAACGCGGTTATCAATGCAATTGAAAGCAAAGGGGAAAAAGCATTTGTGATTGGACGTGTGACAGAAAGCACTGGGGTAGAGTTTAGTGGAGGCGTGCTTGGATGATGAATATTGCAGTCTTTGCTTCAGGAAATGGCAGCAACTTTCAATCTCTATACGAAGCAACGCAATCGGGTCAATTAAAGGCAGCAATTAAGCTTGTGGTTTGTAATAAGCCACAAGCGTATGTAATTGAGCGAGCAAAAGCATGTGGTATTCCGTGCTTTGTTTGCTCACCTAAAGACTTCCCTGATAAAGCAGCTTATGAACAAGCAATTCTAAACGAATTACAGGCTAATAACATAGATTTTCTAGTATTGGCAGGCTACATGCGCTTAGTTGGTCCAACATTACTTCAACCATATAAAAATCGAATTGTTAATATCCATCCCTCTTTATTACCAGCGTTTCCAGGCATGGATGCAATTGGCCAAGCATTTGATGCTGGTGTAAAGATTATTGGTATTACCGTACATTTTGTAGATGAAGGAATGGATACGGGGCCGATTATTGATCAGCAGGCAATTCGTGTAAATGAGGACGATACAAGAGACATCGTTGAAACTCGCATACATGAGATTGAGCATAAGTTTTATCCTCAAGTGCTCAACAAACTGTTTCAGCAGCTTGTGGTTAAATAATAGACTGGGTTGTCAAAAAAGTTTTAATACTTTACTATGGTAGAGTGATATTGTAAGAAAGTTATAAAAAGAGAGATCGAATCAGGAGGAGTTTACAAAATGACAGCAAAACGCGCACTTATTAGCGTATCTGACAAAGAAGGTATTGTTTCATTTGCTAAAGAACTGAAGGAGTTAGGAGTAGAAATTATCTCGACTGGCGGTACAAAGCGTACGCTAGAAGAAAACGGCATTGATGTAATTGGTATCTCTGAAGTGACAGGTTTTCCTGAGATTTTAGATGGCCGTTTAAAAACGCTACATCCTAATGTTCACGGAGCTTTATTAGCGTTACGCGATAACGAAGAGCACCAGACACAAATGAAAGAACACAATATCTCACCAATCGACTTTGTAGTTGTAAACTTATACCCGTTTAAAAAGACAATTGAACAAGACGATGTAACGCTTGCTGAAGCAATTGAGAACATTGATATTGGTGGACCAACAATGCTTCGTTCAGCTGCTAAAAACTATCGTTCGGTATCAGTTGTTGTCGATCCAACTGATTATGCGACCGTAGTAAACGAATTAAAGGCAAACGGAAACGTTTCGTTTGAAACAAACCAACGCTTAGCAGCGAAAGTATTCCGTCATACGGCGGCTTATGATGCATTAATTGCTGAATACCTAACAAATATTACGGGTGAGAAGACGCCTGAAAAGCTAACAGTAACGTATGAGCGTGTTCAAGGATTACGCTACGGAGAAAACCCACATCAGGAAGCGGCTTTCTATAAAAAACCATTAACGCAAAAAGGTTCAATTGCAACGGCTACACAGCTGCATGGAAAAGAGTTATCTTATAACAATATTAATGATGCAAACGCAGCGCTTCAGATTGTAAAAGAATTTTCAGAGCCGGCTGTTGTGGCCATCAAACATATGAACCCATGTGGAGTAGGTGTGGGTGAAACGATTGCTCAAGCTTATCAGAAAGCTTACGAAGCAGACCCAACATCAATATTCGGTGGTATTGTAGCAGCAAACCGCCCAATCGATCGTGAAACAGCTATTCAATTAAAAGAAATTTTCTTAGAAATCATTATTGCTCCTTCATTTGATCAAGAGGCAATTGATGTATTAACAGCGAAGAAAAATTTACGTCTACTAACAGTAGAACTTGATGAAAATGCACAAAAAGAATCCTTCTTAACATCTGTAAAAGGCGGCGTACTTGTTCAAGACGAAGATGTATTTGGTTTTGACAATGCTACGGTTTCTGTTCCAACAAAGCGCGAGCCAACAGAAAAAGAATGGGCAGATTTAAAATTAGCGTGGAAAGTTGTGAAAAATGTAAAGTCAAATGCGATTGTACTTGCAAAAGACGATATGACAGTCGGAGTAGGTGCTGGACAAATGAACCGCGTTGGTGCAGCGAAAATTGCGATTGAACAAGCGGGTGAAAAAGCACAAGGATCAGCTTTAGGTTCAGATGCTTTCTTCCCAATGGGAGATACAGTTGAAGCAGCAGCTAAAGCTGGTGTTACAGCCATTATTCAACCAGGTGGTTCAATCCGTGACGAAGAGTCAATTGCAAAAGCAGATGAGTACGGCATTACAATGGTATTTACAGGCTTAAGACATTTTAAACATTAATGAGGTGAAGAACGTGAATGTTTTAGTTATCGGAAAAGGTGGAAGAGAACATACAATTGCATGGAAAGCGTCCAAAAGCCCACTTGTAAATGAAGTGTTTGTAGCTCCTGGTAATCCAGGTATGAGTGACGTGGCAACGCTTGTCTCAATCGATGAAAGTAATCATGATGAGCTAGTGGCTTTTGCGAAACAACAAGATATCAAACTAACAATTGTAGGTCCTGAAAACCCATTGATTGAAGGGGTTGTAGATCGCTTTGAAGCTGAGGGTCTGCCGGTATTTGGACCTCGTAAAAAAGCAGCTATGATTGAAGGAAGCAAAAGCTTTGCGAAAGAGTTAATGAAAAAGTATGAGATTCCTACCGCTGCATATGAAACATTTACGTCTTATGAAGAGGCAAAAGCGTATGTAGAAAAACAAGGTGCACCGATTGTTATTAAAGCAGATGGTCTAGCTGCTGGTAAGGGTGTAACGGTCGCTTTAACTGTTGAAGAAGCAGTAGAAACACTTCATGATTTCTTGGTTGATCAAAAGTTCCAGGAAGCTAGCGCTACTGTTGTAGTTGAAGAATTTTTAGACGGTGAAGAATTTTCGTTAATGGCATTTGTGCGTGGTACAAAGGTATATCCAATGGTCATTGCACAAGATCATAAGCGTGCGTTTGACGGAGATAAAGGTCCGAATACTGGTGGAATGGGTGCTTATTCTCCAGTTCCTCAAATCAGTGACGCTGAAGTAGAACAAGCGGTTCAAACAATTCTATTACCAATGGCAGAAGGGCTAGCTAAAGAAGGCTGTGAGTATACGGGTATTTTATATGCTGGACTCATTCAAACAGCGCAAGGTCCGAAGGTTATTGAATTTAATGCTCGATTTGGTGACCCTGAAACACAGGTTGTATTACCGCGAATGAAAAGCGATTTAGTTGATGTTTTACTTCGCATTTTAAACAACGAAGACGTTGAAATTGAGTGGGATAATCAAGCTGTTATGGGGATTGTGTTAGCAGCTGCTGGTTACCCTGAAGCTTATGAAAAGGGAAATCCAATTTATGGATTAGATAAGATTAATAAAGAAGCGCTTGTTTTCCACGCAGGAACAACTTTAGAAGATGAAACATATGTATCAAATGGAGGGCGTGTTCTTTTAGTTGGTGCTAAGGGAGATACGCTTTCGCAAGCACAAGAAGAAGTATATAAACAAATGAATCACATTGATGTATCAAAAGGCTTCTTCTATCGAAAAGATATTGGATATCGTGCCCTTGAAAAAGCATCAAAAAACTAAAAGAAGAGCATTTGCTCTTCTTTTTATTTAGGTAATATTAACTTGGGTTAATCGTTGGATCTTCTGTATAGCCCTGGTCCCCTTCTTGGTATTTGTCGTAAGCAAATACTAAAGGGCAAAAGCGCGTAATTCCTTCACCAATTTTCATTGCAGCTAAAAAGGCTAACCATAGATAAGAATCTCGGTAAGGACGTCTTGTTAAGCGAGAGGTTGCCCAAGAAAGAAGGGTAAAGCCAACTGTAAGTCGAATTAAAGCATTAACGATGCCAATATTTGGTCTCATGTTTTATCACCTTTTCTCATAAATTAATAAAAGTTATTTTGTAAATGGAATTTATTCATTATAACCAAAAGGAGGCACAGCGTATGTCGATAGGAATGTATCGTTGGAGAAATAGACAGATTCGAAATCAGCTTTCAGTTGTAAGTGAACAAACATCCCCGACAATTGTGTTAAAAGGAACAACTTACTTAAATGCCCGTTTGAATAAGTGGATGAAAGCTAACATTTGGATTGCTAACGACCGCATTGTTTACGTTGGTGAAGCAATGCCAGCTGTGCTGAATTCATCTACGGAAGTCTTTGACTGCCGCGATCAATACATTGTGCCCGGCTATATTGAACCTCATGTGCATCCGTTTCAGTTATATAATCCCCATACTTTTGCACAGTATGCGGCTAAGCACGGCACCACAACCTTAATTAACGATAACTTAGTGCTCATGCTGCAAACAGATACAGAAACAGCATTTTCATTAATCGAAGAAATGAAAGCGCTACCATATTCGATGTATTGGTGGTGCCGCTTCGATTCTCAAACGAAGTTTGAAAACGAATCTGAGGTTTTCTCTCATGCCCATATCAAAAAATGGTTAAATCATGATTCAGTTTTACAAGGAGGAGAGCTTACGAGTTGGCCTCGCTTGCTAAATGGAGATGACCTTATGCTCCATTGGATTCAGGAAACAAAGCGATTAGGAAAGCATGTTGAAGGGCATTTTCCAGGAGCTTCAGAACGTACGCTTGTTAAAATGAAATTGCTTGGAGCAGATGCTGATCACGAGGCTATGAGCGGAAAAGATGTTCTTTCAAGGCTGTCATTAGGTTACGATGTATCGCTACGCTATTCGTCTATTCGCCCGGATCTACCGAGAATCTTGGATGAACTACATGAAGAAGATCTCAATTATTATGAACATTTGACTATGAATACCGATGGTTCCCCACCATCTTTTTATACAGATGGAGTTTCAGATATGCTAGTGAAAGTAGCACTTGAGCATCATGTACCAATCATTGATGCCTATAAGATGGTTTCTACAAATATTGCCCGATACTACAATATTGAACACTTACATGGTCACATTGGCGTTGGATGTATAGCTAACCTTAATCTACTCACTAGTCCTGAATGCCCGACACCCATAAGTGTTCTTGCAAGCGGAAAATGGATTTTAAAGCAAGGAGAAGAACAGAAAGAAAACGAAACATGTTTCCCGTGGGCTTCGTATCGATTTCAACCGCTTGATTGCAACTGGGATCTTAAAATGGATGATTTTCAATTTTCAATGCCTATGGGTGTTTATATGAAAAACGCAGTTATTATGGAACCTTACTCAATTCAACTAAATGTAGGAGATGAATGTTTAGATACAAACCATGATGAATGCTTCTTCATGCTCATTGACCGCTACGGTAAATGGCGGATTAACACGCTTTTGAAAGGCTTTGCAACGCATGTTAAAGGGTTAGCTAGTTCGTTTTCTAGTACCGGTGATTTCATTCTTATTGGAAAATCAAAAAAAGATATGCTGTATGCCTATTATAAAATGAAAGAAATGGGCGGAGGCATTGCTCTTGCAGAGGATGAGAAAATTGTGGCGGAGCTCCCACTTACTTTGAATGGAAGCATGTCGACTGAAAGAATGGAAGTCTTGATGACGCAAGAAGAGTGCTTAAAACAAGAATTGAAAATAAGAGGCTATCAACATGAAGACCCAATTTATTCACTTCTTTTTTTCTCATCTACACATTTACCTTATATTCGCGTAACACCAGCAGGAATTTATGATGTAATGAATAAAAAGGTACTTTTTCCGTCAATAATGCGTTAAAATATAAAAGTGTAAAAGCGTTTTGTAAAAGAGCATTTATAAGGTAGGAATTTTGTTTGTGAAACACAACATGAATAAATGATGATGAATAGAAAGTTTAGTGTAAAGGAGTTTTCAGCACATGCAAATTAACAAACTTCGTGGCAAAGAATTAGATCAATTATTTGAAGCAATTTTATCTTTAGAAAACATGGAAGAGTGCTATCAATTCTTTGATGATTTGTGTACGGTTAATGAAATTCAGTCATTAGCACAGCGCTTAGAAGTAGCACGTATGCTTCGTGAAGGAAATACGTACCATAAAATTGAAACAGAAACAGGTGCAAGTACAGCGACGATTTCACGCGTCAAACGCTGCTTAAATTACGGTAGCGATGCGTATCAAATGGTGTTAGAGCGTCTGCAACATGATAAAGAAAAAGCGTGAGACATCTGTCTCACGCTTTTTCTTTATTAAAACTTAACTGCTTCTTCTAGAAGAGCTTTTAACTCGCTGATTGGCACACGTTTTTGCTCCATTGTGTCGCGATCACGAACCGTTACTTGGTTATCTTCTAATGAATCAAAGTCAAATGTGATACAGAATGGCGTACCGATCTCATCGTGACGACGGTAACGTTTACCGATTGAGCCTGCATCATCGTAGTCAACCATAAAGTCGCTTGCTAACTCAGCAAATACAGCCTGAGCTTCAGCTGAAAGCTTTTTAGAAAGTGGTAATACTGCAGCTTTTACTGGTGCTAAAGCTGGATGTAGGCGCATTACCGTACGAGATGAACCATCTTCTAGTTCCTCTTCTTCGTATGCATCAATCATGTATGCTAACGTTACGCGGTCTGCACCTAAAGAAGGTTCGATGCAATAAGGCACGTAGCGTTCGTTTGTTTCTTGGTCGATATATTGGAAGTCTTCACCTGAGTGCTCCATGTGTTGTTTTAAATCATAGTCTGTACGAGATGCTACGCCCCACAGTTCACCCCAGCCAAATGGGAATTTGTATTCAAAGTCAGTCGTTGCGTTACTGTAGTGAGACAGCTCATCTGAATCATGGTCACGAAGACGAATGTTTTCTTCTTTCATACCTAGAGATAGCAGCCACTGTTCACATGTTTTCTTCCAGTAATCGAACCACTCTAGTTCAGTTCCTGGCTTACAGAAGAACTCAAGTTCCATTTGTTCAAACTCACGTGTACGGAACGTAAAGTTACCCGGTGTAATTTCGTTACGGAAACTTTTACCGATTTGTCCGATACCAAATGGAAGTTTCTTACGCATAGAGCGCTGAACATTTTTGAAGTTTACAAAGATACCTTGAGCTGTTTCAGGACGAAGGTAGATTTCATTTGTAGAGCTTTCTGTTACACCTTGGTGTGTTTTAAACATTAGGTTAAATTGACGAATTTCTGTAAAGTTGGCAGAACCACACTCTGGGCAAGTGATTTCATGATCGGCAATTAACTTTTTCATTTCATCAAAAGAAAGACCGTCTACAATCATTTCAATATCTTTTTCTTGAAGCTTTTCTTCAATTAATTTATCAGCACGATGGCGCGCTTTACAATCTTTACAATCAATCATTGGATCGTTGAAGTTTCCTAAGTGACCAGAAGCTTCCCATGTTTTTGGGTTCATTAAAATAGCAGCATCTAAGCCTACGTTGTAAGGAGACTGCTGAATGAATTTTTTCCACCAAGCTTTTTTGATATTATTTTTAAGTTCTACACCAAGCGGACCGTAGTCCCAAGTGTTTGCTAAGCCTCCGTAAATCTCAGAGCCTTGAAAAACAAAGCCACGATGCTTCGCGTGAGATACAATTTGATCCATTGATTTTGTCATAGTAATTCCTCCAATAATAAATGATGTAATAAAAAAATCTCTCGTCCCTGGGCATATGCTTTCATATGCCCAGGGACGAGAGATTTTCCCGCGGTTCCACCCTGGTTGATACGTAATGTATCCACCTTAAACATGTATATACTCCAGATTGCCTTTTCCTTAAATCTTGCTTTAGGCTTTCACTATCCCTAAATCGCTATTATACTGCAGAGGGTTTAAGTACTATTAATCCTTCAAAGTATGGCTATACAATTTTGTAGCTATATATTAGCATATCCTATGCAGGGATACAATAACCGTTATAACAAAATGCCTTTTTCACTTTAATTGATGTAGACAAAAAAGATTGGTTTTCGTTTCGTCTCCCAATCTTAGTTTTGTTATAATGAACAAATGGAAAGTAGTCCGTTAAGTTAACGCATAGTGAAGAGTTGCGGGATAAATAGATGGAGGTTCATACAATGTACGACGTAAAAAAATGGAGACACGTATTTAAATTAGATCCAAACAAGGAAATTTCAGATGAAGCGCTAGAAAAAGTATGCGAGTCCGGTACAGACGCGGTAATCGTAGGTGGCTCAGATGGTGTTACGTTAGATAATGTACTGCAGCTTTTGATGCGTATTCGTCGCTATACGGTGCCGTGTGCTTTAGAAGTATCAACAATTGAATCAGTTACTCCTGGCTTTGACTCTTACTTTATTCCAACTGTATTAAACAGCAGTGATCCCAAGTGGATTTCTGGCTTACACCATCACGCAATGAAAGAGTATGGAGAAATTATGGATTGGGATGAAATCTTTGTAGAAGGGTACTGCGTGCTAAATTCAGAAGCCAAAGTAGCAACCTTAACGAGTGCGAAAACGGATTTAGACGCTGACGATATTGTAGCGTACGCACAAATGGCAGAAAGAATGTTTAATTTACCAATCTTTTACCTAGAGTATAGCGGTATGTACGGGAATCCGGATATCGTTGAAAAAGTAAAAAAATCGTTAACCAATACCAATCTTTTCTACGGTGGCGGTATTAGAACGAAAGAGCAGGCTGCTGAAATGGGAAGAATAGCAGACACAGTAGTTGTTGGGAACATAATCTATGACGATTTATCAACAGCATTAAAAACAGTAGATGCAGTGAAAAAGAATGTTGCGAACGGAAAATAAAGTGAAGTAAAATAGAACATATGTTTGATTAGGCGGTGAAATGATGAATTTTTTAAGTGAAAAATTATTAACAGGGTTAAACCCTCAGCAAAAAGAAGCGGTAAAAACAACGGACGGGCCGTTGCTAATTATGGCTGGTGCAGGAAGTGGAAAGACGCGTGTGCTCACGCATCGCATCGCGTATCTAATGGCTGAAAAAGAAGTGGCGCCTTGGAATATCCTTGCAATTACGTTTACAAACAAAGCGGCTCGCGAGATGAGAGAACGTGTTAGCGCAATCGTTGGTGGAGTAGCAGAAGATATTTGGATTTCGACGTTCCACTCCATGTGTGTGCGTATTTTACGCCGCGACATTGACAGAATTGGCTATAATCGAAACTTTACTATTCTCGATTCAACGGATCAGTTATCCGTTATTAAAAACATCTTAAAAGAAGAAAACCTGGATCCGAAAAAGTTTGACCCACGATCGTTGCTAGGAAGCATCAGTTCAGCGAAAAATGAGCTAAAAACAGCGGATGATTTCGCAAAAACGGCTGCGGGTCCGTATGAAGAAGTCGTAAGCACGGTTTACACAAAGTATGAAAAGCGCCTTAAGAAAAATCAAGCGCTGGACTTTGATGACTTAATTATGACGACGATTCAGCTCTTTAAGCGAGTACCAGAAGTGCTCACTTACTATCAGCGTAAGTTTCAATACATTCATGTTGACGAGTATCAAGATACAAATCATGCGCAATATATGCTTGTTCGATTGCTAGCAGCGCGCTTTGAAAATGTGTGCGTAGTTGGGGACTCAGATCAATCGATCTATCGCTGGCGTGGCGCGGATATTACCAATATCCTTTCCTTTGAAAAAGATTATCCAAAAGCATCGGTTATTTTATTAGAACAAAACTATCGTTCAACAAAAAATATTTTAGCAGCAGCAAACGAAGTCATTGCCAACAACATGAATCGAAAAGCGAAAAACTTATGGACAGAAAACGTGGATGGCCAAAAGCTTTATCGCTATCAGGCAATGAGTGAGCATGATGAAGCTCAATTCGTAGCGCGTAAAATTAAAGAAGCCATAGATTCTGGTAAACGTAAATATAGCGATTTTGCCATTCTATATCGTACGAACGCCCAGTCGCGTGTGATGGAGGAAGTCTTACTAAAATCAAATATTAATTATACAATCGTTGGCGGAATTAAGTTCTATGATCGTAAAGAGATTAAAGATATCCTGGCTTATTTACGCTTAATTGCAAACCAAGATGATGACATCAGCTTAACGCGCATTGTGAACGTACCAAAGAGAGGCGTAGGAGCAACGTCTGTTGATAAGGTGGCAAACTATGCACTAACCCATGATATTTCAATCTTTAAAGCACTTGATGAAGTGGAGTTAATTGGGGTAACCGGCAAAGCAACGAGTACGCTTCGAGATTTTCAAGCAATGATTGACAACCTAGCTCAAATGCAGGATTACATGTCCGTAACAGAGCTTGTAGAAGAAGTGCTAGAGCGAACGGGCTACCGAGAAGCGCTCAAAACGGAAAAAACAATTGAAGCTCAAAGTCGATTAGAAAACATTGATGAGTTTTTATCTGTTACGAAAACCTTTGAAGAAGCAAGTGAGGACAAAAGCCTAGTCGCATTCTTAACGGACTTGGCGCTTGTGGCCGATATCGACCAGCTTGATGAAGAGGAAGATGAGAACGAACAAGTGATTTTAATGACTCTTCACTCTGCAAAAGGGCTTGAGTTCCCAGTAGTTTTCTTACTTGGTATGGAAGAAGGCGTATTTCCACACAGTCGCTCGCTCTTTGAAGATATGGAAATGGAAGAAGAGCGTCGCTTAGCATACGTTGGAATTACGCGTGCGGAACAAGAACTTTACTTATTGAATGCACAAATGCGCACACTATTCGGTAAGACAAACGTTAACCCGGCATCACGCTTTATTAGCGAAATTCCATCAGAGCTAATCGAGTCGTTGAACGAAGCGAAGAAATCGCCGATGCAGCCAAGTGGAAGAAGCACATCACCGTATGCTGCTCGCAGACAAGCTGCCGTTGCGAAAACAACGCTCACTTCTACCGGTGGCGAATCGATTGGTTGGGGTGTTGGCGACAAAGCGGAGCATAAAAAATGGGGTATCGGGACAGTCGTTAGCGTTAAAGGAGAAGGCGACTCAAAAGAATTGGACATTGCGTTTCCAAGCCCAGTGGGAGTAAAGCGTCTGTTAGCTAAATTTGCACCCGTAACAAAAGTATAATGTGTGAAGAAGGAGTAAGGATATGGATCTTGAAACGAGCAAACAAAGAATTCAAGAATTGCATGAGCTGTTAAACCGCTATAACTATGAGTATCACGTATTAGATCAGCCAACCGTTCCCGATGCGGAATACGACCGCTTAATGAATGAGCTGATTAAAATAGAAGAAGCATTTCCAGAGTTAAAAACGCAGGATTCTCCTACTCAGCGCGTTGGCGGCCAGGTGCTTGATGCCTTTCAAAAGGTTGAGCACCGCACGCCGATGCTAAGCTTAGGAAATGCATTTAATGAGCAGGATTTGCGTGATTTTGACCGGCGTATTCGCCAAGCGGTAGGAGATGATTTTTCCTATGTATGCGAGTTGAAAATTGATGGCTTAGCAATCTCTTTACTTTATGAGGATGGCTACCTAGTACGCGGAGCTACGCGCGGAGACGGAACGATTGGTGAAGATATTACCGAGAATCTAAAAACTATCCGCTCAATTCCTCTTCGTGTAAAAGAGCCTGTTACGATGGAAGTACGCGGAGAAGCATTCATGCCGAGAAAGTCATTTGAGAAGTTAAATGAAGCTAAGATTCAAAATGAAGAGCTTCCGTTTGCAAACCCTCGTAATGCTGCTGCTGGTTCATTGCGTCAATTAGATCCTAAAATTGCAGCGAAACGAAATCTTGATATTTTTGTGTATGCAATGACGGATGTTGGAGAACAGGATGTAGAAGCTCATAGTGAAAGTTTAGACCTTTTAGACCATCTTGGTTTTAAAACAAATAAAGAGCGTCAAAAGTGTGCTACCATTGAAGAAGTTCTTGCTTACATTGAAAACTGGCAGGAAAAACGCCCATCTCTTGCCTATGATATCGATGGGATTGTTATTAAAGTCGATGCGTTTGAGCAGCAGGTTGAGCTCGGTACAACAGCAAAAAGCCCGCGTTGGGCAATAGCTTATAAGTTTCCGGCAGAAGAAGTTGTAACAACTCTAAAAAATATTGAGCTAACGGTTGGACGTACAGGTGTTATTACGCCGACGGCCATTTTGGAACCAGTGCAGGTTGCAGGTACGACCGTACAGCGCGCATCTTTACACAATGAAGACCTGATTCGTGAAAAAGACATTCGCATCGGCGACCAAGTAGTTATTAAAAAAGCCGGTGATATTATTCCAGAAGTTGTGAATGTCATTACTGAAAAGCGAACAGGCAACGAGCAAGAGTTTACGATGCCAACCCACTGTCCGGAATGTGAGAGTGAGCTTGTCCGCTTAGAAGGGGAAGTAGCGCTTCGCTGTATTAACCCGAGTTGTCCTGCTCAAATTCGTGAAGGTCTCATTCATTTTGTGTCTCGCAATGCCATGAATATTGATGGTCTTGGAGAGAAAGTAATTACTCAACTTTTTAAAGAAGAGTTAATCACAGACGTAGCAGATCTTTACGAACTAACAAAAGAGCAGCTAATTGAGCTTGAGCGAATGGGTGAAAAATCAGCAGATAATCTTTTAAAAGCGATTGAAGCTTCTAAAGAAAATTCTCTTGAAAGATTGTTATTCGGCTTAGGTATTCGTCACGTAGGTGCTAAAGCAGCAAAAACTCTAGCACAGCAATTTGATACGATGGACAAGTTGCAAAAAGCAACGTATGATGAGTTAGTGACAATTAATGAGATCGGTGACAAGATGGCCGATGCAATCGTTACATACTTTTCACAAGAGGAAGTGCAAGAGCTGTTGCGCGAGCTTCAAGAAGCCGGCGTTAACATGACCTATAAAGGTCCAAAACCCGTCAATGTAGGAGATTCTGATTCTGTTTTTGCTGGTAAAACGATTGTGTTAACTGGTAAATTAGAAGAGCTAGGCAGAAACGAAGCAAAGGCGGAGATTGAAGCTTTAGGCGGAAAAGTAACAGGTAGTGTAAGTAAGAAAACAGACCTTGTCATTGCGGGGGAAGACGCAGGTTCTAAACTTGCTAAAGCAAATGAGCTTGGCATTGAAGTATGGGACGAAGCGAGGTTACTTATTGAATTAAACAAATAAGAGGTGTGTATAGTTGAAAAAGATATTTTTACTGTCTCTTATGGTCATGCTTATAACCTCAGCATGTGCACCTAATTTTTCGAAAGAGGAAGAGATTGTTCAACAAACAGATGATAAAAATGAAAAAGCTGTTATCCCAAAATACAGCATTTCAGATGAATATTACCGAACAATTCTTCCTTATAAACCGGGAGTAGCGAGAGGCCTTGTAGCAGCGAATATGAATAATCGCCTTGATATTCAAGAGTTTGAAACAGGATTAATGCGTCTAGCACAAGATGATTTTTCACCTGACAAATATGTGTTCCAAGAAGGACAATATCTAGACAAAGAGACGATTCGTTCATGGTTAAGCCGTAAGAAAACAGACGCGCAGTTTAAAGAACTAAAGGATAAGACAAAGGAAAATGATCGTGATTCATTAAAGAATGAAGGTCTCAATCCGGCCGATACAGGTGATGGAGACTTAAAAGCACGAAATGAAAGAAGCCCAATGTATTTGGCCCATATTACGGAGCAAAACTACTTAGTTCAAGACGGTGACGATAAAGTTGCGCTTGGCGGGGTAGTTATTGGTCTGGCCATGAACTCTGTCCACTACTATACGCAAGAAGATGGATACGCTCGTGAAGTTAAGCTCGATGATAAAGAAATTGAAGAGCGAGGCAAAGAGATAGCAAATACCATCGTGGATCGTATGCGTAAAAAGAAGGGACTAGAACAAGTACCAATCACAGTGGCAATCTTTAAGCAAAATCCAAAATCTTCTTTAACACCTGGTAACTTTATTAGCGTTGGCCAAGCTGGCAAAGGGCGTAACTCAGTGAACGGGTGGGATAAAGTTGATGAAAAGTATTACCTATTCCCGTCATCTGCTGCCGATAAAGACTATCGCGATGATGCAATGAAGTTTAATGAATTCAAAGCACAAATTGAAGATTACTTCCCGAACTTTACAAGCGTAGTAGGGAAAGGTCATTATATCGATGGTCAGATGCAGAGAATGTCCATTGAAATTCCAATTCAATTTTACGGAAAAGGTGAAATTGTTGGGTTTACTCAGTACGTTGCTGGATTAATGCTTGATCATTTCCCAGACTATATGGAAACAAGTATTTCCATCACGTCTGTAAACGGTCCGGAAGCATTAATTATCCGTAAACCTGATCAAGAAACGCCAACCGTGCATATTTACGAAAACTAAGTGAAAAGCCGCTCATCTGAGCGGCTTTTTCATTGTGAGACAAAGGGTGTGTTTTGATGAGATTTCATAAATTTTTGCAGGTGGCTCTTGGCATACTGAAATGCATCTTTTTCAGTTTTTCGCTCTTCATATGGAAGCTTTTTATCAAACTCAAATTGCTTTTTGAAAAAAGGAATATCCTCTTGCATGACATGACGCAACTCGTGAAACAGCGTTTCAACCAAAGGTAAATAATCCTCGAATTTAAATATGAAAATAATTCCAACTTCTCTCCAATAGACGGCGGAAGCATATTGAAGAAATTCTGCTTCTTCTTCTTCAAGTTCAGACACAATTTTATTTGCTTCACAAGAGTCACAAAACACAACCGGGGTTGTGAATTGGCGGTTTAGACAAGAGAAAACTTGCTTTTGCAGCTGATGCAAGTTAAATGAAAATTCGTCATCGAGAACAAACCAGTTCAGACACTCTTGGTAGACAGGACGCTTATGAATAGTCGAGTAAATGAGTAATGGATTCATAATGTGTTCACACTCCTTACTAGCGGTCATATTCATTTTCGACCTTTTTATTTACCCTTATACTTCTGATTAAGAAGCTTATGAAGAGGTTATTAATATATATGTCAAAGAGCTCTTCATTTAGAAGAAAAGAGTAACACTCTAAATAAATCCAGGAGAAAAATCCCTTTTCTAGAGGAATATAGAGTGTAACCCCTATCATTTTAAAAGGAAGATTTTATATTTATGGAACTACTCTCAGAAATGTTGCTTGATGCTAGTGAAGTTTGGTATTATCAGTATATTGTAGTGGGACGAATATTCGGAGGTGAACGAACATGTCAAGAATTTCTGTTGAACAAGTAAAACATGTTGCACATTTAGCTAGATTAGCTGTAACAGATGAAGAAGCAGCTTTATTTACAAAGCAATTAGATGCAATCATTACATACGCTGAGCAATTAGACGAATTGGATACTACAAATGTAAAGCCAACTTCACACGTATTAGACGTGAAAAACGTAATGCGTGAGGACAAGCCAGCAAAAGGATTACCTGTTGAAGATGTAACGAAAAACGCGCCAGACCATAAAGATGGATACGTACGCGTACCAACTATTTTAGAATAAGAAAGGAGGCTTTACGATGTCATTATTTAATCGTAAACTTTCAGAATTACATAAGCTTCTTCATAGTAAAGAAGTAAGTGTACAAGACCTAGTAGAAGAATCGTATAAGCGTATTAACGCAGTAGATGATAAAGTGGGTGCTTTCCTAGCACTGAACGAGGACAACGCTCGTGCTTACGCAAAACAACTAGACGAAGCGCTACAAACGAAAGATGAGTTTGGTTTGTTATTTGGTATGCCTATCGGTGTAAAAGATAACATCGTAACAAAAGACTTACGCACAACGTGTTCAAGTAAAATTCTAGCAAACTTTGATCCAATCTATGACGCAACGGTTGTTCAAAAGCTACAATCAGCTGAAGCAGTAACGATTGGTAAATTAAACATGGATGAGTTCGCAATGGGTTCTTCGACTGAAAACTCTGGCCTACAATTAACTCGCAATCCATGGAATTTAGACTATGTACCAGGTGGATCAAGCGGTGGTTCAGCAGCGGCTGTTGCAGCTGGAGAAGTACCATTCTCACTGGGTTCTGATACGGGTGGTTCAATCCGTCAACCTGCGGCTTATTGCGGTGTTGTTGGATTAAAACCTACATACGGACGCGTGTCTCGTTACGGTCTTGTTGCATTTGCATCTTCTTTAGATCAAATCGGACCAATCACAAACTCAGTTGAAGATAATGCATATTTACTTCAAGCAATTTCAGGTGTTGATCCAATGGATTCAACTTCTGCAAACGTAGATGTTCCGGACTATGTATCTGCTTTAACTGGTGATATTAAAGGTCTTAAAATTGCTGTACCAAAAGAGTATCTAGGTGAAGGCGTTGGCGAAGAAGCTCGTCAATCAGTACTAGATGCATTAAAAGTATTAGAAAGCCTTGGCGCAACTTGGGAAGAGGTTTCATTACCACACTCTAAGTATGCCTTAGCAACATACTACTTACTGTCTTCTTCAGAAGCTTCTGCAAACTTATCTCGCTTTGACGGTGTACGTTATGGATACCGCACAGATAATGCTGAAAACTTACTTGAAATGTACAAGCAAACGCGTAGCGAAGGCTTTGGTAACGAAGTGAAGCGTCGTATCATGCTTGGTACATTTGCGTTAAGCTCAGGTTATTATGATGCTTATTATAAAAAAGCGCAGCAAGTACGTACACTTATTAAGGAAGATTTCGAATCTGTATTTGAAAACTATGACGTTATCATTGGTCCTACAACGCCAACACCAGCGTTTAAAATTGGTGAAAAGACAGATGATCCGTTAACAATGTATGCAAATGATATTTTAACAATCCCAGTAAACCTTGCAGGTGTACCAGGTATCTCTGTGCCTTGTGGCCTTGCGAACGGATTACCATTAGGGTTGCAAATTATCGGTAAGCATTTTGATGAAAGCACAATTTATCGCGTCGCTCATGCATTCGAACAAGCAACTGAGCATCATAAAGCGAAACCAGCACTGTAAGGGGTGAGAAGAAGATGAACTTTGAAACGATTATCGGTCTTGAAGTACACGTTGAGCTTAAGACACAATCTAAAATTTTCTCAGCAAGTCCAAACGCGTTCGGAGCAGCGCCAAATGCGAACACAAGCGTTATCGACTTGGGATATCCTGGCGTACTGCCAGTTCTAAATAAAGAAGCGGTTAACTTCGCGATGAAAGCAGCTCTTGCATTAAACTGTGAAATCGCAACAGATACAAAGTTTGACCGTAAAAACTATTTCTATCCGGATAACCCAAAAGCTTATCAAATCTCTCAATTTGATAAACCAATTGGTGAAAACGGTTGGATT
This sequence comes from Bacillus sp. 1780r2a1, assembly GCA_024134725.1. NCBI lineage: Bacteria > Bacillati > Bacillota > Bacilli > Caryophanales > Bacillaceae > Bacillus > Bacillus sp. 1780r2a1. The sequence continues at coordinate 288,020 of CP099863.1, forward strand.
GAAGTTGAAGTAAACGGTGAAACAAAGCGTATTCGTATTAACCGACTTCACTTAGAAGAAGATGCGGGTAAATTAACGCATACAGGTGATGGTTACTCTCTAGTAGACTTTAACCGTCAAGGTACGCCTTTAATTGAAATCGTATCAGAAGCAGATATGCGTTCTCCGGAAGAAGCTTACGCATATTTAGAAAAATTAAAATCTATCATCCAATACACAGGCGTATCTGATTGTAAGATGGAGGAAGGTTCACTTCGTTGTGATGCCAATATTTCTCTACGTCCAGTTGGACAAGAGAAGTTCGGTACAAAAACAGAGCTAAAGAACTTAAACTCTTTCAACTTCGTACGTCGTGGTCTGGAGCATGAAGAAAAGCGCCAAGAGAAAGTATTACTAGCTGGTGGAATCATTGAGCAAGAAACACGTCGCTTTGATGAATCAACAGGTGAAACACTCTTAATGCGTGTAAAAGAAGGATCGGATGATTATCGTTACTTCCCAGAGCCAGATCTTGTAGCACTTCATATTGATGATGAGTGGAAAGAGCGCATCCGTGCGTCAATTCCAGAGCTTCCAGATGCTCGTAAGAAACGTTATGTTGAAGAGCTTGGGTTACCGGCTTATGATGCAATGGTATTAACGCTAACAAAAGAAATGTCTGACTTCTTTGAAGCAACGATTGAAGCTGGTGGAGACGCAAAATTATCTTCTAACTGGTTAATGGGTGAAGTATCAGCATACTTAAACTCAAACCAAAAAGAGTTAGCCGACGTGGCATTAACTCCAGAAGGCTTAGCTGGCATGATTAAATTAATTCAAGAAGGCACAATTTCATCTAAAATTGCGAAAAAAGTCTTCAAAGAGTTAATTGAAAATGGTGGAAGCGCAGAAAAAATCGTAAAAGAAAAAGGCCTTGTGCAAATTTCTGACGATGCAACGCTACGCAAGTTCGTAACGGATGCGTTAGATGCAAATCCTCAATCAATTGAAGATTTCAAAAACGGTAAAGATCGTGCAATTGGATTCTTAGTAGGGCAAATTATGAAAGCGTCAAAAGGTCAAGCCAACCCTCCAATGGTTAACAAAATTTTATTAGAAGAAATTAAAAAGCGCTAATTAGCGTAAGGTAATTTCTTTACATCATGTGATGATTGCCCCCTCGTAAAATTGTAGCTGCTATTTTAAGAGGGGGTCTTATTTTGGAATAGAGATTATGCATATGTATATAATGTAGATATTGAATTGGTTTGGATTTTGATAAATTATCATTATTAGGATGATGAAAATGAAAAGAGCGAGAATCATTTATAACCCGACATCGGGGCGTGAAATTTTTAAAAAGAATTTACCAGAGGTACTTCAAAAGCTAGAGCAAGCTGGTTATGAGACGTCTTGTCATGCGACTACCTGTGCTGGTGATGCGACAGAAGCTGCCAAAGTAGCAGTGGAGCGCAAATTTGATATCGTCATTGCTGCTGGCGGTGATGGAACGATTAATGAAGTTATAAACGGCATTGCTGGACAAGACTATCGTCCGCAGCTAGGGATTATTCCAGTAGGAACAACCAATGACTTTGCTCGTGCAATTAACGTTCCTCGTACGATTGAAGGAGCGGTTGATGTTATCATTAACGGTGTACCAAAAGCGATAGATCTAGGTGCAGTTACCAATGAAGGGGAAACGCATCACTTTGTGAATATTGCAGGTGGTGGCCGCTTAACAGAGTTGACGTACGAAGTGCCTAGTAAATTAAAAACTATGCTGGGTCAGCTAGCTTACTACTTAAAAGGAATGGAAATGCTGCCTTCAATTAAGCCAACCACGGTGGAAATTGAGTATGATGGTAAGTTTTTTAGCGGAGATATTATGATGTTTTTAGTATCTTTAACAAATTCTGTTGGAGGCTTTGAGAAGCTAGCGCCAGATTCCTCTTTAGATGATGGGATGTTTGATTTAATTATCTTGAAAAAAGCTAACTTAGCTGAGTTTATTCGTATTGCAACATTAGCGCTACGCGGAGAGCACATCAATGACCCTCACATTATTTATACAAAAGCAAATCGCGTTAAGATTCATACAAGCGATAAGATGCAGCTGAATCTTGATGGAGAATACGGTGGATTATTGCCTGGGGAATTTGTCAATTTATATCGACATGTAGAAGTTTTTGTCCCAAAAGAGACAGCAAAATTAATGGAGAAAAATGAGATCGCCTAACTGCGATCTTTTTTCATGTGACCGACTTTTGTGTAAAGAGAATCGATGTGGTACAATCAGTTCAGCATTTTTAAATACAAAGGATGTACGATAAATGGAAAAGTTAACACCACCAGTTGAAAAAAATGATTATATAGATGTTACGTTTGAAGATTTAACACATGATGGTTCAGGCGTAGCCAAAGTAAACGGCTTTCCAATCTTTGTTCAGAACGCATTGCCTGGCGAAAGCGGCCAAGTAAAAGTAATAAAAGTAAAAAAAGGCTATGCGTTTGGAAAACTTATGAATCACAGTACGGTGAGCGAAGCGCGCGTAGAACCTCCCTGTCCTGTGTATAAGCAGTGCGGCGGCTGTCAGCTGCAGCACGTAAGTTACGAAGGTCAGCTGTCGTTCAAGCAAAAGCAGGTTCAAGGGGTAATGGAAAGAATTGGTCACCTTCCAAACGTTCCGGTGCTACCAACAATAGGTATGACAGATCCTTGGCGCTACCGTAACAAAGCTCAGGTTCCTGTTGCAAGTAGAGACGGTGGCTTAGTGGCTGGCTTCTATCAGCAGCGCAGCCATGACATCATTGATATGGACATGTGCCTAATTCAACAGCAAGAAAACGATGACGTTGTTCAAGTTGTTAAAAGCATTCTTGAAAAGTACAATGTTCCCGCTTATCATGAACAAAAGCACAAAGGAACGATTCGCCATATCATGGCTCGCTACGGCTTAACGACGGGAGAAATTATGGTTGTGCTTGTTACTCGCACAAGCGAGCTTCCAAACAAAAAGCATATCATTGAAGAAATCGTTAAAGCCGTACCAAACGTGAAATCAATTGTTCAAAACGTCAATACAAAGCGCACAAACGTTATTTTGGGTGATCAAACCAACGTACTTTGGGGTGAAGAGTATATCTATGACTATATCGGCGACGTTAAGTTTGCTATTTCAGCCAAGTCATTTTATCAGGTAAACCCAGAGCAAACGAAAGTACTTTATGACAAAGCGCTTGAGTATGCAGATTTAACAGGAGAAGAAACGGTCATTGACGCATATTGCGGAATTGGGACAATCTCTCTGTTTTTAGCGCAAAAAGCCAAGAAGGTATACGGAGTAGAAATTGTTCCTGAAGCGATTGAAGACGCTAAGCGCAACGCTAAGCTGAATAATATAGATAACGCTGAGTTTGAAGTAGGAGAGGCTGAAGTTGTCATTCCTAACTGGTACAAGCAAGGTATTAAAGCGGATGTCATCGTCGTTGATCCGCCAAGAAAAGGCTGTGACGAAGCATTATTAAAAACGATTCTTAAAATGAAGCCAAAGAAAGTCGTCTACGTATCATGTGGCCCGGCAACGCTGGCGCGTGATCTCAAGATTCTTGAAGAAGGCGGCTATCAAACGGTGGAAGTGCAGCCCGTTGATATGTTTCCGCATACGACGCATGTGGAATCGGTCTCGCAACTCATTTTAAAAGAAGACAACTAACCCTTTAGGGGTGTTGTCTTTCTTTTATTTTTTATTGGAAAGGGTTCACAAAAGTATAGTGAATATTAACATTCCCATCAATAGTACAAGTTACTTTTTTCACTAAAGAATGTAGCAGTTTAGTGGTTAAATCTTGAATGGAAGCAAATTCTTTTAATTTAGACTTCAAATCCATTGTAAAGGTTTGGTTTTTACATTCTTCTAACTGAATGTTAATTTGTGCTTTAACCGCTTCAGACTGAGCAATTTTTTCAAGATTATTCTTGCTGTACTGTTCATATTGTTCATGTGTAATAATGCCATCACAATAAGAGTCAAAATATTTTTGGTTTCGATCGTTCCAATTGTTAATTTTGCTTTCAACTTGAACCAGTTCGTTCTGCAATTTACGTTGTTTAGAATTTAGTTTTTGTTCAACTTGCTTTAGCAAATCTTCAGTACTAAATCCATTTGTTAGCTCGTTTAAATCATTTAAAATCGCGTACTTTAGTTCTTTTTCTCTAACGATTGTGCGATTTGGGCAAAAGATGTTTCCATGCTTAATATTTCCACCACAGCGATAACCACGTTGATTTTGTTTATACCACATGCCTTTGCCACAGTTAGAACAATATAATACGTTAGTGAAAAGATGTTTCTTAGGTGCAGTTTTGGTTCGCATACGATTCTTTAACATTGTCTGTACGATTTGAAATACTTCTCTTGAAATAATGGCTTCGTGAGTTCCTTCTAGAATAATCATGTCTTCTTTAGAAACAGGTTTACGCTTGGTTTTCGTTACTGATACTGTTTCTGTACGGTTTTGGACTAAATCACCGCAATAATGTTGATTACTTAAAATTAATTTAATACTTGAAGCATGCCAGTAAACTGTTGCATTGGACTTGTTAGCAATTAATGAAGGAGTAGGAACTTTCTCAAGAGAAAGTTGCTTTGCGATAGAATCCATACCTTGTCCCTCAATATAATCATTATAAATCCGCTTTACAACATTTGGAGTTTCATCTGCGCGGACTTTAAGGACTCCTTTATCACTGTAGTAGCCGTAGGGAGGATTAGATCCTACGAATAAACCTCTTCTGGCTTTTGTTTTCTTAGCTGTTTTGCTTCTCTTACTAGTAGAGATAGATTCATTTTCATATAACCAAGCATATAATCCAAAATTTCTATCGTCTTTTTCTAAAGTGTTAATAGAGCCATCTAGACACACAATATCGATACTATGGTCTAAACATATATCTCTTACTTTGTAAGAAAGTTGGCCGCTTCGAGCTAACCGTGATAATTCTTTAGCAAGGATGACATCAAATTTTCCGTTCTTTCCATCCTCAATAAGTGCTTTTAAACCAGGGCGATTTGATTTAGTACCAGATTGTTTGTCTGTATAAATCTTCGTAATCTCCCAGCCTTTTTCAGCAATATAATTAGTAAAGAGGTCAATTTGATTATGAATTGAAGTTTTTTGTGAATCTAATTCAGTTGATACACGAGCATATATAGCGCATCTCATTTCAAGTTACCACCCCAAAAAAGAGTTAAATGAGATGTTGATAGGGCTACATCAGCAGTATTGACCAATAACTTCATTCTTAAATAACATTTTAGTAAAAGGTTATATGTAATCAATGTCCCTGAATAACTGTGTTTCATAATATGTGTTCTCCCTAGATGAATATTGTTTTATGTATAATTTTCGGCTACATGCCCATAATAATGATAAATGTCCATAATTTACCTAAGGCGGTATCCTGTTATAGTTTGGAAATAGAAAATTATTAACAATAATCCTTGTTTATAAGGGGTTTCTAAAAGGAACTTTATAAACTGAAACCCCTTGTAAACTTTGTTCTATTTTTCAACTATTCAGATGTTGAAATGTTCGGTAACGAATCTATTCGTCACTACTTGATTTAGAAGCCTCTAGAAACTGAAAGATATTATCCTTATATTGAATAAGTGGCTGTTGATCAGTAGAAATAAGTACGTATTCAACGAAGTATAAAATCAGAAGTCGATGCTCAGGTGAGTCTAATTGATACTCCAGAACGTTATCAAATCTTGCAAAAAATTCATTAGATTCAACTGCTAGGTAGTAGCTTTCTAAGACAGTTAATTTTTGCTGGCAAGTCAATAACATGTTTTCGTTCTTAGCCATCATATCTGTAATGTGCAGTTCTAACTCAGGGTCTTTAATGCTTTGAGCTTGTTCTAACTTTTTAAAGAGGCTATGAGCTGTATTTTCAGCTTCACAAATCACTTCTTTAAGGTTCGCTTCAATATTTCTCAGTGTAGTTAAGGTCATTTGTTTATTCTCTTTTGATAAAGCAAGCTGTTGAATGTGTTGAAGAATCAAAGGAACTAAGCGTTTGTGCACTTTATCAATTGATACTTTATAGTCGCAATTTTTACAAATGTAGTAATGGTAGTGATAGGTAACGCCATTACGCTTTGTAGATCCATTTTGCGTAATAAGAGATTGGTGACAATGACTACATCTAATTTTTTTGAGAAATAAAAATGGTGTATCCAATCGTCCAAACTCTTTTTGAATTTGTTTATTGTATGAGTGTAGTTGAAGTTCAAAAGCGCTCATTAATGGCTCATGTGAGTCTTTAAATGTAAATACATTATTTTTATGTTTCCCTTTATGAATATGCCAAGTAAGGTTACCAGTATAAACAGAGTTACCTAAGATCTTTTCTACTGTACTTGTTGGCCACTGTTTTCCTGTAGGAGAGGGGATATTGGCTTCATTTAAAAGAAATGCAATTTTTTTGAAAGAATATCCCCAGGTATAAAGAAATGAAATAAATGAGACAATTTCAGCGTCCTGATTAGGAACAAGTTGCTTATCTACTTGCGTATATCCATAAGGAGCAATTGAACCAGGACGATTTGCTTTTTCTTGTTGAAGCACACCCATTAAGTTATTCAAAGCACGTTCTGACTTAATTTCTGATTCATGTTGAGATAGTAAAAAAATCATTTTTGTATTTAAGCTATTTGGATTGATTGGTTCATTCGATTCTGTCGTATATACGTTTAAATTAGGTAAATATTCCAATAGCGGGCGGTAAAAATCAATTGTAAAAGAATAACCTGTACGATCCATACGAGAAATATCGTGGAAAATGACGATTGAGATATTCATCTCAATCATCTTTTCCTTTAAGTTCATTAGTTGTTTCCTTTGTTTAGCAGATTTAGAGTAAGCACTTGTGGCTTCTTCAATAAAAATAAATTCTTCAGGTACAACCAATTGATTTCGCTTTGCAAATTCGTGGATGTGTTGTTTTTGAATTTCTACACTATTGTTATCTACTTGCTTATGAGAAGAGTAACGGATATATGCAAAAGCCATTTTCAATACAAATTACCTCCTTTAAACACGTACTGATTATTTAAATGTTTTAGGTAGTCAAATCGACTCATTGTAATATTAATTTTTCCAGGGTAAATATCTAAGCGCTCAACAAGCATAGGAGCTAAGGAAAAAAGATTCTTCTGTTTAGATTTAAGTAAGTATTCGGTTGCTAACATAGTTAGCTCCTTATTATCTAGTAGTAACTCTTCCTTTTCATTGACTTCCTTTAGAAGTTGTTGTTGCATATCTTCAAGTTTTGATAGTTCACTGTAAGTTGGAGAATCTCTCCAGTTTGTCAGCTCATCATTCTCTAATATGATTCTTTGACGCAGCTGTTCCTTTTTTCTAGTAATTGCAGATAGTTCCTTATGAATAACTTTGCGCATATTGTTAAAGTATTGCCGAGAATCTTTAATAATTTTACTAGTATCAAGTTCTTGAAGCGCTTTATCTAGGATTCTATTCACCACGCAAGTTAAATCCTGAGTTGATAACAGAATCTTTGGATGGTTAGATTGATTTGAGCAAGTATACCAAGCCTTATCTTCTAAAACGCTAAATTTAAACTTCATTGGCTTTTCACACTTTCCACAATAAGGTTCAAATGTATTCTCATTTAATAATTCCGTCTTTTTATTTGCATACTGTGAAATCATTACATTTTTAGTTTGTAAGTCCTTAAAACTTTTCAACGATAAATATGGTTCAACGTGTTGAAGCTTGTTTTCACCATTACTCAAATCATAACCTGCATAGAACGGATCAGTGGCTAGTTTAAGAAGGTCATCAGGTTTCTTTTTGAGCAACTTCTTATACTTGGTTAATACATTGTCTAATTCCAAAACACTTTTAACTTCGGCAAGTTCTTTAAAGAAATCAATGATGATTGCTGATTTTACTAAATCTTTGATGTATTGTTTAGTTTCTTTTTTTTTTCATATCCAAACTTTTGCGCAGGAAACCTTTTTCTAGCTTCTGCGCTTCTTCTCGCGATATTTTCACCTTCAATATCACCCACAATATTCATTACACCTTCAATCAATGTGCTATCAGATGCTTGTTGATGGCCACTTGAAGTAAAAATAATCTTTACATTATGCTTTTTACACAATGACAAAAAAAGGTTTGCTTCATAGAAATCTCGAAAGAGTCGTGAGCGATCAAACGTGTACAGCACTTTAACCTCGTTATTTTTAATCATTTTAATGAGTTTTTGCATCTTAGGTCGATCCTTAATACTTAATTTATTAGCTGAAACACCATGTTCGTTAATGATAACTAACTGATTCGAAGGATGTTGTTCACGATATGGAGCATCTGCGCTTTCTTGCATACGTAAATCTTGACTTTCTGTACTAATACGACGATGAGCTACGACTTTTAATGTCTTCATTTTTTGTATTTCCCCTTTTTTTATAAAGTATTTTTGACTGTAAGCGAGGAGGGATGTCTAACTGTTCAACGATAATACGTTGAATTAAATGTTGAATCCACAAATTCGCTACGTCATTCACTTCTGAATTAGTTTTTAAATTAATCTTCTTTCGCATAAAATACACCTCCGCCTATAAGCTTTGACGGAAATAGGCGTATTTTATACAAAATGGTCTTTCTTTTAATCTTGGAATACTAATTCCAGCTCAAGTTGAATCGGTTCTTGGATTTCTAGGCAATTAATAAATACTTTAATTGTTCCTGTACACTGACCAGGAAATAACTCAACTTCTTTTTCTTTCATTTGTCTTCCTCCAAATTGCTAATTCAATAAACTTCTTTAACAAGAAAGGAGATATGTAGCCTTTCTCACAAAGTTCTTCAAGCTGCTTCACCAATTCTGTTTTATAGATTCGATGAAACTGAACTTTATTAAAGTTCAATCACAATCACTCCTTACAATGGGTTGTTCTGTTGATGAGGGACTATGTAACTGTGAATCTAGCAGTTTGTCCAACTCTGTCACGAGAATATGTTGAATAAGTGTGTTTACATTGACACCTTCTTCAGGTAAGGCAAAGTGCCGTGTAATAGTCAGGTGCATCCTCTCCTTACTAGTAATTGAAAATTTCATCAGCATTATATTCTCTAATTTTTTAAGGAAACAAGGGGCAAGAGCACAAAAATAAATTTTTTCAAAAAGATTTGTGATCGCCTCAATCTCCTTGAAGCAATGAGCAAAGCGTCTGTAGATCATTTCTTTTAAAGAAAGCGCGACTTTTCCATATATGCTGATTAAAAAATTCATCGACATTATATTCTCTTGATTTTCAGGGTAACAAGGGGAGATAACCCAAAAATAAATTTTTTTAAAATTGTTGAACCCTTCAATACCCTCGAAGTAATGAGAACAATTGTTAGAGAAGCTAGCTCTTTTATAAAAGAAATACGTTTAGTCTACAAAGCAATCTTCATATATGCTGATTGAAAATCATTGGCATTATATTCTGCAGATTTTCAAGGAAACAAGAGGCAAGAGCACAAAAAATAAATTTTTTTTGAAAAAATTATGATTGCCTTAATATCCTTGAGGTAATGAGTACAGTTGCTAGAGAAACTAGGTCTTTTAGAAAAGAAAGCGAAACTGATCTCAAAACAGCTTTCATATATGCTGATTGAAAAATTCATCGACATTATATTCTGCAGATTTTTAAGGAAACAAGGGGCAAGGATAGAAAAAAATTTTTTATTGATATGCTAGTAATAAGCAAAGCCGCTATAGAAAACAGTTTCTTTAAAAGAGAAGATCCCTTTAAAAAAGCACAGAATTATAACTTAAACGTTGTAGGAATTTATATAGAGGGAACATAAACTTAATTGCTAGTAGCGACTATATTTTATAAAAAATAAAGTTTTTTCATCTGCTCTTTATTTTGCATTTATAATGTAGCTAGCTATTTAACTAGTTTTGAAAAGTTAACAGGATAAACGGTGATTATTTACAAAAAATTTATACTAAATAGAAACTTTTCAAGACTGGTTTTAAAAATTAAAAAGTACCGAATTTTAGTATGTGTTTTAAAAGACACCGAAGGGAGAAATTAGATTTGAACAGACAAGAAATTTTAAACAAAATTAACAACAGTCCAATGTATGAGTATCATATTGCGGAAGTTCCTCAACGGGACGGAATGCTGCTATTTTATTTAAAGGAAGATTTAGAAGGGAAATCTAAAATTAATTTTTATGAGAAAGCAGTAGATTTAATTTATAGCGCCGCAGATATTTATGATGTGACATTAGTAGAATGGTCTAAATGTAGAGCGCTTTCTTACTATAAAAAAGATGGGTTAGTAGATATAGGATTAGAAGACTTTGATATTTTTGCTAGGAAATCACCTGAGAAGATAAGAATTGATATCGTAGAGTTTATCTTTTCAATTAAGGCTTTAAAAACACAAGACTTGGAAGAAATAGCTCACATTACGTGTTTTGAAGATTTAATTAATTATATTGTGAACTTATCATATACAGAAGTAGTACAGACTAGTGGATGGTATGATCAATATGATTATGAAGAGTAATACCATTAAGCAAAGAACCGTTGCTTCCTAAGTATAAATTAATTGGTTCTGGTGCAAAAACTTCAAAATATCTGCAAGTATTCTCTCAAACTTGGACATACTGATACTATTACTCTAAAAAAAGGACGTGATCAGTATGGAAAAACAAAATCTATTCAAGTGGAAACATTATCAACCTGATATTATTTTATTAACCGTGAGATGGTACCTACGGTACAGCCTCAGTTTTCGTGATTTAGTCGAAATGATGGAAGAACGCGGATTATCTATTGCTCATACAACCATCATGCGCTGGGTTCATCAGTATGGTCCTGAATTAGATGAGCGAGTACGGCGTCATCTTAAGCCAACCAATGATTCTTGGCGAGTCGATGAGACGTATGTAAAAGTCAAAGGTCAATGGATGTACCTATATCGTGCCGTTGATTCAGAAGGAAATACGATTGATTTTTATTTAAGCAAAACAAGAGATCATAAGGCTGCAAAGCGATTTTTCAAGAAAGCTTTGCGGTCTTTTCATGTTTCAAAGCCTCGTGTTATCACAGTAGACAAGAACCCATCCTATCCTATGGCGATTGAAGAGTTGAAGAAGGAGAAAAAGATGCCCGTAGGCATCCAACTAAGGCAAGTTAAATATCTTAATAATATTGTGGAACAAGATCATCGTTTTATTAAAAAGAGAGTTCGTTCGATGTTAGGGTTGAAATCTTTTCGGACAGCTAAATCTATTCTTTCAGGAATAGAAGCAATGCATATCATTAAAAAAGGACAACTTGCTTTACGGGACAAGTCTGTCCACAATCAAGTGAAGTTCATTCATCAACTATTTGGAATGGCTGCATAAGAACAGATTCCATTAGGAGTCTATATACCTCTTTCAAATAAATGCAATCTTTGCACCAGAACCCTAAATGGCAAGAAGAATAAAAAAGGATCTATTTTTATTACTCGTAAGAAGGAAGATTTAAGCGCACCTTTTGGTACAAGAGGGGTAGTGTTAACATCTGAGGAAGCTACACTGGATCATGTTGGACAAGCTTCTCACTGGACTCCTAATGTATATAATTTTGGTACATATGGCGAGAATGGTCTTCGTACTATCGTTGGGCATACAGAAAAGAACTTACAGCAAATTAATTGCTTTGTAATTGACATTGATTCAAAGACATTCCCAATGACAGCGATTAACGATGTTGCGTTAAATGCTGGTTTTGGTGTGCCAACTATGATTCTTCAATCTACAAAGGGTTACCAAGTATATTATGTGCTAGATAAAGCTGTATATGTAACAAATAATAAGAACTATATTGCTATTAAATCAGCAAAAAGAATTTCTCAAAACTTGAGAGAAATGTTTGCTGAGAGTTTGCCAAACGTGGATTTAACATGTAATCACTTTGGTTTCTTCAGAATGCCTTCGGAAGAGAATATCATTATGTTTTTCGAGGAAAATGTATATTCTTTCAAGGAACTGCAAGATTGGAGTAAGAGACAAGATGATAACAAAGGCAAAGAATTTTTTGTAATACCAGGTGAAAATAACGTAATTGAAACTTCATTCTCTAAAAACAAACCAGTAGAGCAACCAAAACAGGTTGAAGAAGCGTGGTTTAAACAAATTATTAATTGTACGAATATAGCGCCACAACAGACAAAAGCAGGGCGAAACAATGCGATTTTCACTTTGTCATTAGCATGTTTTCAAAGTCAAGTGTCAATTAAAGAGACATTAGACATGATGGATCAGTTTAATAGTAACCTAGATCAACCTTTAGATCATGCTGAGGTTAGAGGAATTGTCATGTCTGCATATTCAGGAAAATACCAGGCTGCACATAAAGATTACATTGATCGTTTACTTCAAACATATGGGACTCCAGGACAAGTTAATTCGTTTAGAGCACCAGCTGCATTCTGGAAAAAACACAAAAAACAACGTGAGGATAGAGTACGTTCTCATTGGCATGAGTGGGAAGCGGATATTATCGCTTTCCTATCAATGAATTCTAAAAACAAACCTGTGCTATACTTTACACAAAAAGAACTATGTGAAGCAATTAATATTCCTAGAAGTACCCTAAACACTGTCTTAAAAAACAGTAATAAAATATATAAGACGGTTGAAGGTAAAGGAAAAACAGCAAAAACAGGTTTTTCAACGATTGGAATGTTAATTTCATTTGCATTACATGAAAAAGGGCAAAAAAGAGAGAGTTATTTAAGCTATTTAAACGAACTGTTTCCCCAAAAGGGGAATATCTTACTACAAGCAAAGAGCGATAGCGCTATGGCAGAAGAAACCGTGTCATACAGCCTAATCGAAGGGCTACCAGCTGGTTAATTTTTAATTGTCCACTCTGCCAATACATAATTATATCTACGATACTTGGTTTGGTCAGCTAGCTATAGGGTTACCTATTTTCTGTTATTTTTATTCTCGGATTTTTAGTCTTATAGTACTAGGGTTATATATTTATTATGGTATGTGAAATTTTTAGTTAATTGCTAGAAAATTTCACTATTGGTGGTGTTTCATTTGGGTAAATATTATCCTATTGATCGTGATAGTGGTGGGTGTTACAGACACTCTTATGTATTTATGAGGGGGTTACTGTAGATATAAAGCTACTTAATCAGGATGAATTGTTAAAAGGTAAATTTTCAACAATAGAAGAGTATTATTGTGTTCTTGATATGGAGGGGAACGGTGATCTGTATCAAATAACAGTTAATTTTTTTGAATTTAAATATATAAGGCATGAAGAGTTTCCAACTGTTGAAGAAAGATCTCCTAAGTTTAGTGCGGGGGATAAGAAAACATCATTTGTATTTGAGATTGGTGAAATGATAGGTTGTGTATTTAAAGATGGTAAGGGGATAAAATGTACTCTATTGTCTGAGGATGCTTATTATCTAACTCAATAAATCAGTTTACATATTGTTCTTCAGGTACATGTTTTAGTTCATTAATATACCTCGTGTATTGATTTTTAATAAAAGGTTTAAGGGAACTATCTCTATCCAACAAAGTTCCATCTAAATCGAAAATAACTGCTTTCACCATTTTTTCTCCCCCTTTTATTAAAGAGTACTAAAAAGGATTGTATAGCCTTATCTATACAAGTATTGTGTACATAACGCATCAGTAGTAGTAAAAGAATCCTAAGAAAATGTAAAGAGAGTTCTTTTTACATTTTTACTTCAGCGTAATTACTAACATATGACTAGAATTCTTCTGAAACTCATAAGATATTTTTACTTCTTCAATCGAACGATATTTTTTCTTAGGTATATTTCAGATATGAAATTAAGAGAGCAAATTACAGCTAGTACGAATAAAGTGGAAGCATATAATGGTTTTTCAAAATGGTTATTCTTTGGCGGGGATGGGATTATTACTGAAAATGATCCACTAGAACAAGAAAAACGAATTAAGTATAATGATCTCGTTGCCAATGCAGTCATTTTTCAAAATGTTGTTGATATAACTATGATTTTGTGGCAGCTCAAAAGAGAAGGTTATCAATTCTCACGGGAAGATCTAGTGATGTTAAGCCCATATATGACGAAACATCTAAAACGTTTTGGCGATTATGTGATTGATTTAAAAAACATCCCACAGCCAATAGAAGAGAATATACCTGTATAAAAAATATATGGGTCATGTTATGGAAATAAAATCCAGTCTATGACCCATTTTTACACGTATCTCGGCTGAACCCCAATGATGTCTTATGTAAACTTCATATAAATATGATATATAACAGGATTTTCTATCTTCCTTTCCGAATATAGTTATATTATTTTTTATAAAAAAGGAGAAATCAATATGCCAGAACTACATACAAATCGACTTATTATGACAACATTTACAGTCGAAATGATGGAAAAGATAATGAAAAACAAACATACTTTTACAGAGAGATTTTCATTAAATGTGCATTCTGAATGGCCTTTACTAGAATATCGACAATTTTTCTCTTACAAGATTAATAAGTTCAAAGAAACTCCTATAGAAAATAAATGGGAAGGTCTAATCATACATAAAAAAACGAACACAATTATAGGTGATATGGGTTTTAAAGGTGGTCCTAATGAGGAAGGAGCTATAAATATAGGATATAGTATAGTACCAGATCAAAGGGGAAAAGGATATGCGAGTGAAATGGGAAAAGCACTTGTTCAATGGGGACTTTCCCAACCAGAGGTTAAGAAAGTTTTAGCTACTTGTTCTCCAGATAATCAACCGTCTATTAAAGTTTTACAGAAAATTGGATTGCAATTTTCTGTAGAAAAAAATGGGAAACTTTACTGGACCACATGATTAGTATGTCTTCCGATGATCTTGATTATCGGGTCCTGCCACATCGCTATCAAGCTAACAAAACAAAATTCCCTCTAAAATGAAAAAATACGCCATTCTTTCTATATAGTCCTAGGAAATGATGGCGTTTTTAATATGAACTTATCGATTTTTGATGAACTAGGATTGTTTTCTAAAAAGTTGCAACGATATTATTCCCTGAATATTAACGCTGTAGAGCGTATTTTGAGATGGCTGAAAGTAAGTGTAATTACGAATCGATTTCATGCCACACGAAAAGATATTCCAAAGTCAATCGATTCTTTTATGGAATATCTGAATGCATATCCGAAGAAGGTAATCCAACGAATTGGATCGCAAGCCATGTCGGAAAATTAATCGGGATATATATAGAATGCATAACAAAAAGGCTTCAATTTTTTTTGAAGCCTTTTTGTTATGCATTCTCTTTCTCCACCTCAATACAGTAGTAACTTTTAATAGTACCCGCCACATCCTCTAATAATCTCAAAGTCCGTTCGAACTGATATCTGGAAGTTCGATGTGTAACAATCACAATTTCTACAAGTTCATCATCCAATGGCAATTCGATAATTTCTTTTAAACTAATTGATTGGTTCATAAAACATTCAGTGATTTTTTTGAGTATCCCTCGTTCATCTTTTAAAAGAATTCGTATAAAATATTTAGAAAAAATTTCTTGATCTTGTTTTAGTATATAAGATTGAGGCTCTTTTAAAAGGCTGTAACCATTTGTATCAAGATTCATATTTTTAACAATAGAAATTACATCACTGACTACAGCTGACGCCGTTGGTAATTTACCAGCACCTGGTCCATAAAACATAACTTCTCCAACAGCTTGACCATGTACATACACAGCGTTGTATTCGTTGTTTACACTTGAGAGGGGATGATGATTCGGTAATAAAGTAGGCGCCACACTTAAGCTAATGACTGAATTACTCATTTCTGCTTTCCCCACTAATTTCATAGTCAAACCTAATTTCTTCGCTACTTTTAAATCTGTCTTATCCACATGTCGAATCCCTCGTACATGTATATCATCAAGAGAAATATTCATCGAAAACCCTAAATTGGCAAGAATCGCTAATTTTCGCGCTGCATCCAACCCGTCTACATCTGCAGAAGAATCAGCCTCTGCAAACCCAAGATTTTGAGCTTCTTTAAGTGCTTGATCATATGACCATCCGTTTTGACTCATCTTTGTAAGTATATAATTTGTTGTCCCATTTATAATTCCTATTATTTTTCTAATATGATCTGAGGCTAGTCCATCTATAAGTCCCCTTAAGATAGGAACACCTCCAGCGACACTAGCTTCATAATACAAATCACATGCATTTTCATGCGCAAGTTGTAATAGTTCAGTACTATAAGAAGCCAGTAGATCTTTATTAGCAGTCACCACATGCTTTTTATTATAGAACGCTTTTATAATAGATTGCTTTGCGTGTTTAATCCCCCCCATTACTTCCACTATAATGTCAATATCTGGATCATCTGTAATATCATCTAAATTGTTTGTTAATACAATTCCATCTATTGAAACATCTCGTTCTTTTTCCAAATCACGTACTGCTACTGTCTTTACTCGTATTTCATATCCTGTATCAAGAAAAATTTTTTCTCGGCGCTCTTGAAGAATATGAATTACTCCACTTCCTACTGTTCCAAGACCTAAAACTCCTACATGAATTACCTTTTTCATTTTTGTAACTCCTTTGTTATCTCTCGAGGTTTTGCAATATGAAAAGCAGCTAAGGCTTCTTTAAAAACACTTAGCTGCTTTGATAGCTCTGAATTTACTTAAATAAATGTCAATAGATAAGTTGGCAACCATAATGATAGTTTGTCTTCCTACTTATGTTAGGTTAGAGTCTATAAAATGGTGCCAAGAAGACTTTATATGTATTTTTGTATAAATATGGTGTTTTGATATTAAGTATATAAAATTTTATGATATATTTAAAAGCATTTTTGTTGTATTTAACGTGTGACCGTCAAAGTCATCGTTAAATACATCTATAACTTGAAAACCTCTTTTTGCATAGAAATTATGTCCTTTTTGGTTATCACTCTCTACATTAACAAAAAGTCTCTGCACATTCTTTAAAATAAGTATTCCTTCTTGAAGAAGTGCTTTTCCGATTCCTTTCCGTTGGTAATTTGGAAGTAAGTAAATAGCAAGTAACTCAGCCTCTCCATTTTCATTTGTTAAAGAAGTATTAATAAACCCAACAATTTTACCTTTTTCTTCTGCAATTAGGAGGGGGGAATGTTCCATTCGAAATTTCAGCATATCCTCTGAATAGGCCTGACTTAGAAAAGCATCTTGAATTTTCTGGGGTATAATCCCATTGTATGTATCATTCCAAGAAGTTTTTGCAACGTGTTGAACTCCTGCAATATCGTATTCATTCATAGTTCGAATTATATAGTTCACAATTGATATTCTCCTTTCAAATAACTTAATTATCGAATTTACTAAATATTATAACATTTATTGACGTTTTTTAACAGCTTACTATTACAGCCATTCTTGAAAAAGGGTAGAGGGAGAATGCTACAATGACAAATCATGATGCGGAAAAATTATTAAATCGGATTTCAAAGCGTCAAGATTCCGTATTACTACTTGCAGTAAATCCAAACGTTCCATTTGACAATAGCTTAGCTGAGCGGGATTTACGAATGGAAAAGGTGAAACAAAAAGTCTCGGGCCCATTTCGGAGTGAGGCGTGTGCACAAAATTTCGCACTGGCACGAAGTATTTTGGTTACGCTAAAAAAACAAAAAAGAGATTGTTTGAATCTATAAAACAAGTAATGAAAACAGGAAAAATAGGGTTCTGGTGCAAAAACTTCAAAATATCTGCAAGTATTCTCTCAAACTTGGACATACTGATACTATTACTCTAAAAAAAGGACGTGATCAGTATGGAAAAACAAAATCTATTCAAGTGGAAACATTATCAACCTGATATTATTTTATTAACCGTGAGATGGTACCTACGGTACAGCCTCAGTTTTCGTGATTTAGTCGAAATGATGGAAGAACGCGGATTATCTATTGCTCATACAACCATCATGCGCTGGGTTCATCAGTATGGTCCTGAATTAGATGAGCGAGTACGGCGTCATCTTAAGCCAACCAATGATTCTTGGCGAGTCGATGAGACGTATGTAAAAGTCAAAGGTCAATGGATGTACCTATATCGTGCCGTTGATTCAGAAGGAAATACGATTGATTTTTATTTAAGCAAAACAAGAGATCATAAGGCTGCAAAGCGATTTTTCAAGAAAGCTTTGCGGTCTTTTCATGTTTCAAAGCCTCGTGTTATCACAGTAGACAAGAACCCATCCTATCCTATGGCGATTGAAGAGTTGAAGAAGGAGAAAAAGATGCCCGTAGGCATCCAACTAAGGCAAGTTAAATATCTTAATAATATTGTGGAACAAGATCATCGTTTTATTAAAAAGAGAGTTCGTTCGATGTTAGGGTTGAAATCTTTTCGGACAGCTAAATCTATTCTTTCAGGAATAGAAGCAATGCATATCATTAAAAAAGGACAACTTGCTTTACGGGACAAGTCTGTCCACAATCAAGTGAAGTTCATTCATCAACTATTTGGAATGGCTGCATAAGAACAGATTCCATTAGGAGTCTATATACCTCTTTCAAATAAATGCAATCTTTGCACCAGAACCATAAAAGGTAATTTACATACGGTTCAAATGTTCCATACTGACCGAGGAAGAGAATATAAGAACCAAGTCATTGATGAGGCCCTAGAAACGTTTAACATCAAGCGATTTCTAAGTTTGAAAGGCTGTCCGTATGATAATGCAGTAGCAGAAGCAACATTCAAAATCATCAAAACAGAGTTTGTAAAGAAACGTCATTTTGATAGCTTAGAAGAGTTACAAAGAGAGTTTACAGATTATGTGCACTGGTTTAACCATCTACGCATCCACGGTACTTTAGATTATTTAAGTCCAGTGGAATACAAATTTACGCACCTTAAGAAAACTGTCTAGTTTAGTGTTGACAATCCAATTAATTTGGTGGCTGAAAGGACCAGTTCCATTGCAATATAGCACTCCTTTCAAATGAATAGACGCACTAAGCAAAACATTAAAGACTAATATTTCCATTTTAAATGCTTTGCATGTACATTGTAAAGTTTGAAATTTGAATTATCAGACTTATTTTAGCTGAAGAGAAGATATTTAAAGCTTATATTTATTAGTAAAGAACTAATAAATAGTCAAGGATGAAAAATTATTATTTGCAAGTTTATAAGGCGAATAGTCATGTTATAAACTCATTTTCCTGGGTTCCAATTCATAAAAGTGAGCACTTATCTTCTGATAAGTATTTAGAACATTTAAGATTCAAAAAGATAAAAAAAGAATTTATATTTTATATAAATAGACTCTTTATCGAATCCAATAAAAGAATCTTTGAAAGACAACCATTCATACATATCTTCAAAGATACACACCTTATCGTATAAATATAATTTGAAGAAAAATTAATTTTAAAGGCCTCAATTATTTCTTGATAAGTGAGACCTTTTGTTTTTTTATGGATTAATGGTACAAACTCATTCCCCAGGTCCGAATATCATAGAAGCCACAATCAATCCTTTCTTTCTCTTCGCTTAAATGGCTCATTAAAGATTTTGGATAGTGATCAGTCATACAATCAATTTGTACACTATCGTTTGGGCTATTTAACAAAACGCAAAACATTGCTCCATTTTCATAATCCATTCCGACACAGTGTAGTAGTGAAAGTTGCTTTGTTCGAAAAACAAACATTAATTGAAATTTTTTCTTCATTAGTTACTCTCCTATATAAATATTTTCAGTAAGAGATCACAGTATCAATGCTGCTCACCCTCTATTTACTGAAGAGTAGCCTATCAACATCTCGTGTGTTGCCATGTACAGTCCAGACATGTGGAATCAGTGGCAAAGCTTATTTTAAAAGAAGACAACTAACCTTATAAGGTTAGTTGTCTTTTTTATTAAAAAGGATAGTGCCTTCACTTGGGACTAATGCCTTCCCAAAAAAGGTCTACTAACGACTGAGCAGTTTTTTCGGGCCCTCCGAGTTCATTGATCAATTCTTTTTTATTTCGAATCATAGTGACTGTTGAAAATGCATGGGCAAGGAGAAGGGGATTACTCTGAACGATATCACCGTCTTCCATCGCTTGTTTGAAAATATCTTCCAGTGCTTGATGCACTTCTTTCTCTGCTCCACGAATTTTTTTTATATGATCTTTTGTAAGTGAAGAAGTAGCCTCGTTTAATAGTGTTTCAAAGTCGATATGCGGTGTTTGAAGATGATTTAACGTGACTTCATACAATCGAGTTTTTAATCCTTTTGAACTTTGTAACAGTCGCTCTGTTTGGATTGTAATACGCTCAAACATACTAGATACGGATACCGTAAATAAATTTGCTTTATTTTTAAAGTAATAGTACACGCTTGCTTTTGTTACGTCACTTGCTTCTGCGACTTGTTCCATTGAGACACTTTCATATCCATATGTCATAAAGAGATGAGCTGAAGTTTTCAAGATTTGCTCCCTCGTTACATTCTTTTCAATTGTTATTTTCGGTCTTCCAGGCTTTTTCTTCGGTATGTTATCACTCATAGGGAGCCTCCTAGTTCAAAAAATAGACATATTAATTTAGTTGATTAATTAACCTTTTGGTATATATAATTATTTAAAGGATCTAATATTAGTTTAATGGATTTAAGTAAATCAAACAAATTTAATTACAAGGAAAAGAGGGTTTATAGATGAAGAAAAAAATAGGCTACCTTTTGGCTAGTATTGTCGTTCTACTAGTATTGGGGTTTCTAGGATTTTTTATATGGTCACAGCAAACATATGAACCATCTGAAAAGCTTTATACACTCATAGATAAAAAAGAAATTAAGCAAGAAGAAGATTGGGTTATCTTTAATCCTAAAGAGAATAACCAAATTGGGATCGTGTTGTATCCAGGTGCAAAAGTAGAACCTGAAGCTTACAGTTACTACGGTAAACAATTAGCAGACGAAGGTTATCTGGTTGCAATACCCAATGTAAACTTTAACTTTGCCTTGTTTGACTCAAATAAAGCGCAAGAGGTAATAGATAGTTATTCATCAGTAAACAAGTGGATCGTAGGTGGCCATTCTTTAGGAGGAGTTACTGCTTCTAAATTTGCCTACGCTCATTCAAAGGAAGTAGACGGTTTAATTCTGCTAGGTTCTTATCCTGATGAAGCATCTGATTTCTCAAACACGAACCTTCCTATTTTGTCTATATACGGTGAAAAAGACGGCTTATCTACAAAAGATAAGATTCAAGACACGGAGCAACTTCTTTCGAAGAATGCAACAATGCATGAGATAAAAGGTGGAAATCATGCTCAATTTGGAATGTATGGACCGCAAAAAGGAGATATGAAAGCATCTATCCCCGTTAAAAATCAGCAGGATGAAATGGCACAGACTACACTAACATGGATAAAAGAAAACAAATACTAAGCATTTCTTTGGAGAGTGAGTCGTATGAATTCAATTGATATGATCATTAAAGCATTAAAAAAGCAAAATATTCGGGTTGAAAAAGTACGAGTAAAAAAGGATGACCGTGCCGAATGGTCACTTTCACAGGCATTAGAAAAGCCAAATGTCGTAATCAAACAGAATTAAAAGAAGTGATTAAACATAATTTTATTGAGCTATTTTGATTAATAACGATAGCAATCTATGTTTGAAAAGGTTGTTTTTATAAAAAGGAGTAAAAATGATTGATACCATTCTCTATCTACTATTTACTATTTTCTACGTAGCATTGTTTCTATTCAGTATCAAATTAATTAAGAAGAGAGCATTATCGGTTTATATGCTTTCTTTTCCTTTAGTAATCATAGGTTTGATCTATGATAATTTAATTATCTTTATAGGTTCATTTATTGGCGAGGGGAATATACTCTTTGCTCTTAGCTTGCTCCGCTTCTGGTTCCATGCTTTGTTTACGCCAACACTTATTTTGTTTGGGTATGGGGTCGCAAAACATGCCAATATTAGCTGGGCTAACAAGCCAATTGTGAAGGTGTTTTTTCTAATAAGCACAGCAATCCTTATTAGTTATGAAGTAGTAAAGACAATTAGTCATGATATGGCAGCTATAAGTGAGTATGGTATTACTCGCTATGGAATTGTAGGAACATCTGGTCCACCTATTATGGTGATAGTTGTAGCGCTTATCTTACTCTTTATCGGTATCTTAATCTTCAAGCACATGAATTGGAGCATCATGATGATTGGCGTAGCAGTGATGATTGTAGGAAGCGCAATTCCTTTTTCTCTTCCAAGTACAGCTGTGATAAACCTGTTTGAAGTTATATTTATGTTATCCTTAGCTTTGACTCATCGTCACTTAGTAAAGATGTATCAGTATAGATATGTTTCTCAGACTGGCTAAACTAGCGTTCAAAGTACACAAAAAGCTCAAATCCAAACGGAATTGAGCTTTTTTTATCTTCTCAAAACTGCTTTCTACGTAAAAAGATGGTAAATTGTTTAATCATTTAAATATAATAAAACTATACGAGCTGTTCGCTGGCAGTCTATTAACTAAGTGTGGGGTGATGTATGGGTAACTACAGAGGATACATAAAAAAATATTATAAGCCTTTTAGCATTGCACTTTTGTTCCTAATGCTAGAAGCGATTTGTGACTTGATGCAACCAACGATTATGGCAAAAATTATTGATGTTGGAATAGCCAATCGGGATTTAGACTATGTGCTTCGGATGGGAGCGGTGATGCTTGGCGTGACGCTGCTTGGAGGAGTAGCAGCTTCGACACGTAGCATTTTAGCAAGCATCACGTCTCAAAATTTTGGGGCTGAGCTGCGCCTTGATTTGTTTAGAAGAATTCAAACTCTTTCTTTTAAACGAATCAATAACTATGACCGAGCGTCGTTAATTACGAGACTAACAAATGACGTGACGCAGGTGCAGCTGTTTGTGAACGGTTTGATGAGAATTTATATTAAAGCGCCTTTACTAGCAATTGGCGGCCTCATTATGGCAACCACGTTAAATATTCATTTATCTGTGGTACTTATGGTTGTCGTACCGATAATTGTGGTTCTGCTTATTACGAATATTAAACTCAGCATTCCGCGCTTTGCAAAGCTTCAGAATGCACTCGACCGAGTCAATGGATCGATGCGAGACTATTTATCAGGTGTTCGCGTAGTAAAAGCATTCAATCGCTTCAATTATGAAACAGCAAAATTTAGCAGGTTTAACGATGAGCTTCAGGATAAATCGGTTGCGGCCACAAGAGTCATTGCTATTTTTAGTCCAATTATTATGCTTGTGATGAACGTAGGAATTGTGGCCGTCCTTTGGATTGGGGGTCATGGAGTAGAAAGCGGTACAATTCAAGTGGGACACGTCGTGGCGTTTACGAACTATATGACGCAAATTCTCTTTTCACTTATGATGATTTCTATGGTATTTAATATGTTTGTCCGAGCGAGAACGTCAGCTGGCCGCATTGGTGAAGTGCTAGGCGAAAAAAACGATATGACGTGGACAGAGGAACAGTTTGTTTCTAATCAAGGAGGAAAAATCGAGTTTGAAAATGTGTCTTTTTCATATAATGCAACATCGCAAGAACTGGTCTTAAAAAACGTTACGTTTACGTGTATGCCTGGAGAAACTCTTGGTATTATCGGAAAAACGGGTGCGGGAAAAAGCAGTCTTGTGAGTTTAATTCCACGCTTATATGATGCAACGAGCGGAACAATTAAACTAAACGATAGCGACATTCGGGAGATTGAGCCAAAAGCCATACGTGAAAGAATTGCGATTGTTGCTCAAAAAGCGATGTTATTCACGGGGACGATTGGTGATAATATCCGCTGGGGACGAGAAGATGCGTCTGAAGAAGAAGTACAGCTAGCAGCTGAAATGGCTGATGCAAATGGATTTATTCAAAGGTCAAAAGCGGGGTATGAAACGGAAATTGGACAGGGTGGAGTTAACTTATCGGGCGGCCAGAAACAGCGAGTTTCGATTGCTCGAGCGCTAATTAAACAGCCTGAAATCTTAATCTTAGATGATAGCACCAGCGCGGTGGATATGGCGACTGAAGCAAAGATTAAACAATCGCTGGAGAGATATGCTAATGACATCACGTGCATTCTCGTTTCACAGCGAATCTCAACGGTAGCAGATGCAGACCGAATTCTTGTAGTTGATAACGGTGAGATTGTTGGAAACGGCAAGCATGAGGAGCTATTACAAACGTGTCAAGCTTATAAAGAAATCTACGAATCACAGTTTGAAAAGGAGGTGCGTTAACTTGGCGCAAAGAACCAATCAAGAAGTGAAAAAGGATAGCGCACCTCTTATGCCTGGCCGCCAGGGTGGCGGAGGAGCGGCTCGCTTTCAACGGCCAGTGATAAAACCGAAAGATTTTAAAGGAACGATGAAGAGGCTCTGGTCTTATTTTGGAGAAGATAAAGGGCTTTTGGCGACTGTTTTTCTGTTGACGATGATGGACTCCATCATCGTGCTGTTCGTTCCATTTTTAATTGGGAAAGCGGTAGATACGATGGCGCTGACGAAATCTGTTTCGTTTAGCGTGCTCAATACCGTGATAGTGACGCTTTTGGTTGCGTACGTCACAAGCTCTTTATTAAATTTTTCACAGGGCTGGATGATGGCCGGAATTATTGGACGAATGGTTAAAAGATTAAGACAGCATTTGTTTGGTAAGCTGCAAAATCTACCTGTGGCCTTTTTTGACTCACGCACACATGGAGAAATGATGAGCCGATTAACAAACGATATTGATAACGTCAGCACGTCAATTTCTCAGTCTATTACGCAGCTCATGTCTGGTGTAATTATTTTAATAGGGTCATTAGTGATGATGCTAGTCTTAAGTCCGTTACTTACGCTAGCAAGTCTTATTACTATTCCTTTAATGTTTCTTTTAACAAAGTCGATTGCTAGAAAAACAAAAGTGTTATTTAAAGAGCAACAAAAAGAGCTAGGCATGCTTAATGGGCATGTTGAAGAGATGATCACTGGTTTGGAGGTTGTTAAAGCCTATAATTATGAAGAAAAGTCCATTCACCGCTTTGAAGAAGTGAATACGAGACTGCGAGAAGTTGGTATAAAGGCACAAATATGGTCAGGATTTTTAATGCCGATGATGAACGTAATTAATAATTTTGGCTTTATGGTTATTGCCGTTGTGGGGGGATATTTAGCTATTAATGAGCTCATTACAGTAGGCTTAATTGCAAGTTTTATCACCTACTCGCGCCAATTTGTACGTCCGTTAAATGATCTTGCGAATATCTTTAATACTCTCCAGTCTGGCGTGGCCGGTGCTGAACGAGTATTTGACGTGTTAGATAGTAAAGAAGAAGATGCAGACCCTAAGAATGCCATTGATTTAACAAACCCTAAAGGGATTGTGGAATTTAAAAATGTGAGCTTTGGTTACAGCGATGATGCATTTATTTTAAAAAATATTAGCTTTAGGGCAGAAGCAGGCAGTAGCACGGCTTTAGTTGGAACAACTGGAGCTGGAAAAACAACTATTATTAATTTACTCACAAGGTTCTATGAGATTTCTGAAGGGCAAATTTTAATTGATGGAATCGATATTCGGAACTACACGAGAGAAAGTCTGAGAAAATGCTTTGGTATCGTGCTTCAAGATACATATTTATTTTCAGGAACCATTATGGACAACATTCGATACGGAAATCCAGAAGCAAGTGAACAAGAAGTAAAAGAAGCGGCTAAAGTAGCGAATGCAGATTACTTCATTAATCAATTGCCAAAAGGGTATGAGACTAAGCTAGCGGAAAACGGTGATAATCTGAGCCAAGGTCAAAAGCAGCTGCTTGCTATATCGAGAGTGCTGCTTTCAAATCCATCAATGCTTATTCTGGACGAAGCAACCAGTAATATTGATACGCGAACCGAATTGTACATTCAGGAGGCACTACGCACCATCTTACAAGGGAAAACGAGCTTTATTATCGCCCATAGATTAAACACTATTCGTCATGCAGATACAATTATGTTTATTGAAGATGGCAACATTAAAGAAAAAGGTAATCATGATGAATTGATGGATAAAAAAGGAGCGTATTACAGCATGATTCATCAGCAATTTGTCACCCCAATGAATTTACCTTATTCAAATTCTTAATGCTTTTTAACATTACATTCTCTAAAATAAAGAAAAAGGTAGAGAAAGCGAGTAGAAGATGAGAATTCAAAAGTATATTAGCGAAACAGGTTTTTGTTCGAGAAGGCAAACAAATCGCTTAATCATAGAAGGTAGAGTAACGGTTAACGGAACCGTGAGCGATAAGAATACAATGGTAGCAGAGCATGACGAAGTTTTAATTGATGGAAGAGCTATTCCGTGTAAGGAACACTCTGTTTATTTAGCGCTTCATAAACCGGTGGGTATTACCTGTACAGCAGCTAAAGAAGTAGAGGGAAATATCATTGATTTTGTAAATTATCCAACGCGAATCTTTCCTGTCGGCCGCCTGGATAAAGCTTCCGAAGGTCTTATTTTAATGACAAATGACGGTGATATTTTCAACAAGATTCTTCGATCAGAGCATGGTCATGAAAAAGAGTATGTTGTTACAGTGGATAAGGTAATTACAGAGCAGTTCGTGTTACAAATGGAAAGCGGTGTTGAGGTTTTAAATACCATAACTAAGCCGTGCAAGGTCGAAAAAATAAGTGACAATGTGTTTAAAATTATTTTAACTCAAGGACTTAATCGGCAGATTAGAAGAATGTGTAAAGCATTAGGTTACCGAGTTGAGCGTCTGCAGCGGGTTCGTATTATGAATATTCACCTAGGAAATTTAGAAGCGGGGGTTTGGAGAGAGCTGTCCCAGCAAGAATTAAATGAACTATTGAAAGAGCTTCAATGACTTATTGAAGCTCTTTCCTTTTAAACGTGGTATTCTAGAAGTAAGTTATTATTTGAAAGAAGGAATAAAAAATGTATTTAACAATAACAGAAGCAGCTGAATATTTATCCTTACCTGAGCAATATATTGAAAGTCTTATTCAGCAGGGGAAGATTCGTACTGTTTTTGACGGTGAACAATACGTAATAAACAAAGAACAATTTAATACGCATTTTGAACAGCTTGAAAAATATAAAAAGCAGATGGAAGAATATTTAAGTGAGCCTATTCCAGAAGACATGGATGTAAAAGACGAAGATTAATTCTTACTTTTTTAGAGGTCATTAAGTCCGTTTCAGCTACTAAAAAGAAGCATTTTAGTACTGATATGCGCAAAAAATGTCGAAAAAAGAAAAAAAATGACTGAAAATGTAGTTTTTAAGGGTTTATTTTTTGTATAATAAAGGAAGAAGTTGAAAAAGGAGAATTATATTGGAACAAGCAAAACAATCAAAAATAATTATCTTTATTGCGGTGCTGTTCTTTTTCATTCTTTTTGCTGTTATTATGCTAAAAGCACAAGGGATTTTACATAATCAAGGTGCAGAACCAGCTGAAAAAAAACATGTGGCGATTTTAACTAGTGATGCTATTATAGATCAGAGCTGGGGAAGTTTAGCCTATAAAGGGAAAGTGAAAATTGAGAATGAATTCCCCGTCATTGCAAATGTTTACAGTCAGCTTGATAGTAAACAAAAGATAGAAAATGCTGTCCAGGCTGCAGTTGAAGAAAAAGCCGAAGTCATTATTGGTCATGGAAGAGAGTTCTCTCCTTTTTTTAATAAATTAGCAACCTCTTATCCACATGTTCACTTCGTTACAATACACGGTACCGCTGAACATTCCAACCAAACAGTCTATACGTTTGATCAATATCAAACTGAATATGAAGCAGGAGTTGCGGCTAGTTTTAAAACAAGTAGTAACAAGGTAGGCCTTATCGATGCATTTGAAGCTCGTGAGAAAAACAAAGGCTTTGAAAATGGATTGATGACGGTGGATGAGGATATTGAATTCTTTTACCGAGTGGTAAATAGCCGAGATGATAGTAAAAAGGCTGTTGAGTTAATGAATGAATTAGTAGACCAAGGAGTCGACGTCATTTATGCTAAAGGAAATTCATATAATCGAGATATTATTAGTACAGCTAAAGAAAAAGGAATTTATGTCATAGGTTATCTTGATGATCAATCGTATATGGGGGAGAATCAAGTACTAACAAGCGTTATTAATGATGTACCAGAGTCTTATAGCTCCATTATGAAGGATTATTTTAGCGAAAGCGGTTTACCATCAGGCATGGTCGTATTAGATGAGAATGATGGTGTGTACCGACTTGCTCCTTTTGGTCCTATGTACACAGAAAAAGAGAAGAGAGCAATCGAGAATAGCATAGAAGAATAGTAGCAGGAAGCTAGCAATATAGAAAGTATACAAAGAAAGAGATGATTATGAAGAATGTGATAAGTAAGCTTTCGTTTCGGAGTAAAATCCTGAGTTCACTCTTGGTTATTGCCTTGTTGTTGAGCAGCCTGTCGTTTATTTTTGTATATTCAATCGATGATTTGAGTCATGTTAGCCAAAGATTAAAAAATGAAGAAATTCCAGAGTTAGTTTGGCTTTCTCATTGGGATGAAGAGCTTCATGTTAAGCAATATATTGTTTCAAACAATCTAGAAAGAGATAATTGCTGTACAAGCGTAGTAACAGAATATAAGCAATATGGTAATCACGCAATAAGCAAAGTAGAAAATGATAAATTGGCTTTTCCAGCATCGCTCCAACAATTGAAAGAGCAAATTGAACTGCTCGATTTTCAAATGAATAATAATGTTGCAGGGTTAATTGATTACGGAGATCAAGAAGCAGTTGCTACTTATCTTGAAGAGGTTTATTTGCCTCAGCTATATAAAGTACAAGGCGAGATTCATGATCAAAAGAAAGATGTATCAAATTCCTTAGGTGAACTGTCTAGTGATTTGCCGCTTATTATTCGGAATGCACTAATTGGATTATTAATTTCAATGGTTGTCATTGTATTCTTGTCAATTTTTATTTCCTACCGTATGAGCAGAATGTTGACCAAACCTGTGGAAAGCATGACTGCACGA
This sequence comes from Bacillus sp. 1780r2a1, assembly GCA_024134725.1. Classification (NCBI taxonomy): domain Bacteria; kingdom Bacillati; phylum Bacillota; class Bacilli; order Caryophanales; family Bacillaceae; genus Bacillus; species Bacillus sp. 1780r2a1. Next base: position 317,106 of record CP099863.1, read on the forward strand.
GTCAATCGGATTGCTGATGGTGAATACGGATTACGACTAGAAGAAGAGCAGCAAGTCGAGTTTCTTAGACTAAGCAAATCAATCAACAAGATGTCTCAAAATCTTTCTGAGTCTTTTCATAAGATAACGTCAGAGAAGACATACCGTGAGCAAATATTAAACTCATTGCCTGTGGGTATTATTACAGTTGATCATTACAATAATCATCTTTTCTTAAATGGAGCAGTAAAAAAGATGTTAATGATTAGCTTAAGCGATGTTCAGCATGCTTTACATTATGAAGGAAACGAGAACGAAGCATTTTGGCGTATTTTACGTGAGAAAAAAGTAAAAAGACATCAAAAAGTAACGTACCAGCTAAACCAAGAAGAACGCTGCCTGCTGGTTTCTCAATCACAGCTAGTGAATGATGAAAACAATGTGGTCGGTCGGATTTTTCACTTCATTGATATCACTGATACGCAGCAGTTAGAACGTCGAATGCATCAATCAGAGAAACTAGCATTAGTAGGAGAATTAGCTGCAGGAGCAGCTCATGAAATTCGTAATCCACTAGCGGTTATTCATGGCTTTTTATCACTTATGAACCACGGGCTTTCTATAGAGGATCGAAAATCGTTTCAGGTTGAGCTATTGCTTAAAGAGCTTGAGCGAATCAATTCAATTGTAGAAGAAATGCTGATGCTTGCAAAACCAGGAGCACCCGTTATGAAAGCAAAGAGAATTGATTATGTATTAGAAGAGATTATTTCGTTTATTACCGCTAATAATCAATCCTTTATGATTCAAGTACAGATGGAAAAAGCAATGGTTTGGATTGATGATAAACAAATAAAGCAAGTGGTTCATAATTTGCTACGAAATAGCTTAGAAGCTATGAACGGGGCCGGTAGGATGGAAATCACCGGAATGGTGAAGAGAAATCAATACTGCATTTATCTAAAAGATAGTGGCACGGGCATCCCAGAAGAGGTTCAAAAGAATATCTTTCATCCGTTTAATACATCGAAGGAAAACGGCACGGGATTAGGTTTGACCATTGTAAAGACAATTCTTCAAAATCACGGTGGAGATATTGAATTAGTGGAAACATCTGAAAAAGGAACAACGTTTATGCTGACGTTGCCAATAAATTAAAAGACTGCCTGATGTTCAGGCAGTCTTTTAATTTATTGTTCGGTTAAAATAACCGGCCCCTCTTTCGTAATTGCAATGGTATGCTCGTACTGCGCAGATAGTTTTCCATCTGTTGTACGCGCTGTCCATCCGTTTTTATCCATTTTGGATTGCCAAGTTCCTACGTTTACCATTGGTTCAATTGTAATAACCATTCCTTCTTTTAAACGAGGTCCTTTCCCAGGTTTGCCATAGTGAAAAATGGTTGGTTCCTCATGCATTGTGTTACCAATGCCGTGTCCAGTAAAGTCACGAACAACGGAAAAGCCTTCTCCTTCCACATAAGATTGGATAGCATACCCAATATCACCTGTGCGATTTCCTACCTGTGCTTGCTCTATACCTTTATATAATGCGTTGTACGTTACATCCATCAAGCGCTTTGCTTCATCAGAGATTTCCCCCACCTTATGAGTCCATGCTGAATCGGCTAAAGCACCATTTAAGTTAACCACCATATCGATAGTCACAATATCTCCATTTTTTAGAGGTTGCTTCGTTGGAAAGCCGTGACAAATCTCATCGTTCAACGATGCACATGTGGCGAACTGGTATCCTTTATATCCCTTTTGCTCTGGCGTAGCACCGTGTTTTTCTAAAAAGCTTTCAACAAATTGATCAATTTGATGCGTTGTAATACCTGGTTTAATCATTTGTTCAATCTCTTTATGACATTGAGCTAATAACTTACCTGCTTCATGCATTAAGTTGATTTCGCGTTCACTTTTTAATGAAATCAAGTAAACTCCTCCTTTTGAGTGTATATTCTCTATATCTAAAATGGATTTAAAAATCCAAACTAAGTTTAATCCAAATTTTATGATAACGCTCCCTAAACTAAAAAAGCAAGAAACCCGCTTGATTTCATGTTTGTAAAAAGACCATTCAGGGGAGAGTAAAAATGAGACTTGCGCTATAGTTATGATATAGTTAAAAGATAGAATCAATAATTTAGGAGGGTATGCAGCGATGACTCGAGGAAAAACGTTTATCGGTTACGTTGGAACGTATACAAAAGGTTCAAGTGAAGGAGTTTACACATTTACATTTGATGCAGAGAAAAAGGAATTAAGGGATGTACGAGCAGTAGCTAAAATTGATAACCCTACATATGTGAATATTAGCAAGAACAATGAATACTTATATGCTGTTGTAAAAGAGGGAGATAAAGGAGGCGTAGCTTCTTACAAAATCAATCCTGAAAACGGCGATTTAACATTTATTAATAACCAAATGCTTGAAGGACCTTCACCGTGTTATGTGGCAGTTAACGATAACAATGACCAGGTGTTAACTGCTAATTACCATCGAGGAAGTATTGAATCATACGTAACTTCTTCTCAAAGCGGAGAAGTGTGGCCAGCTGCTTCAGTTATGCAACATGAAGGAGAAGGCCCGAACAAAGATCGTCAAGAAAAACCACACGCTCACTATTCAGATTTTACGCCAGACGGTAAGTACGCTGTAGCGGTGGATCTTGGCACAGATGAAATCATCACGTATGCTGTTGGAAAAGAAGGGAAATTAACAAAAGCTCAAACGTTTAACACATCACCTGGCGCTGGACCAAGACATTTAACGTTCCATCCAAATGGCAAGTATGCGTATGTGATGACAGAGCTAAGCAATGAAGTGTTAGTGTTAGAATATAACGCTCAAGATGGGAGCTTTACACAACTACAAGCAATTGCAACTTTACCAGCAGATTTTACTGAAAATAGCCAAGGAAGTGCGGTTCATATCTCATCAGATGGCCGTTTCGTCTATGCTGGAAACCGTGGGCATAATACTATTGCAACGTTTGCTGTTAGTAACGACGGTTATGAACTTACGTTTGTTGAGTGGACGGATACAAAAGGAGACTGGCCACGTGATTTCGTATTAGATCCAACGGAAAAATTTATTGTGGCATCTAATCAAGAGACTGGAAACTTAGTGTTGTTTGAACGAAATGAAGAAACTGGCAAGTTAACGTTCGTAGACTCAATTGTTGATGTACCATACGCGGTTTGCGTAAAGTTTTTAAATGTATAAATTAACTTGTTGTTTGAAAAACCTATCTGCTTAAGCAGATAGGTTTTTTTGTTTATCAACAGGAAACGTAGAGGATAGTAAAGAACATGGAGAGTATAACGTTAGAGAGAGGGTGAAATGATTAATGTTTAACAGCAAATATCCATTAATTCAAGCACCGATGGCAGGAGGAATATCTACACCTAAGCTGGCTGCTGCTGTTTGCAAAGCTGGAGGAGTGGGCTTTCTTGCCGGAGGTTATAAAACAACATCTGCTTTAAAAGAAGAAATAGAACAGCTGCAAAAGCAACAACCCGGTGTATTTGGCGTTAATTTATTTGTACCAGAAGAAGAAGGAAACTATGACCTCAAACAGTATGAAGAGCGTATAAAAAGTACGGCAGTTACGTTGCAGGAAGAAATAGGTGTTCCAAGATACCATGACGATGAATGGAAGGATAAACTTATGCTCTTAGCAAATCATCCTGTTCCATTAGTTAGTTTTACGTTTGGCTGTCCAGAAAAAAATGTTATTCGAACATTGCAGAAGAAAGGAACCGTCGTTATCGTAACGATAACAACACCAAAAGAAGCCAAGCTGGCAGCTGAAGCAGGGGCGGATGCACTTTGCTTGCAGGGGATTGAAGCGGGTGGCCATCGCGGAAGCTTTAACAATCAAAAAGGCAAAGAAGAAGACTATGGAATTTTAGAGCTCATAGATCTTGTAAAAAAGCAGTCTAGCTTGCCGCTTATTGCTGCCGGTGGAATTATGGACAAAGATGGTGTAGAGGTAGTATTGAATGCTGGGGCTAGTGCCGTTCAAATAGGAACAGCTTTTCTTTGTTGTAAGGAAAGTGGGGCGAACTCTACCTATAAGAAAGCATTATTAAATAAAACGTACAAAGAGACGGCCATTACCCGAGCTTTTACAGGCAGGCGTGCTAGAGGTTTGGCAAATACATTTTTGCTTTCCCATACTGACTCCGCTCCAGCAGCCTATCCGCACGTTCACTATATGACCCAGCCGCTTCGGAAAAAGGCTGCTAAGCAAGGGGAGGCAAATTATCTTTCCCTTTGGGCGGGTATTGGTCACAATAAAGTAAAAGAGTGCTCAGCCCAAGAGATCGTACGGTCCTTAATGATGTAAAAAACAGAGGCTTAATCAGCCTCTGTTTTTACGATTGGACAAAATGCTTATGCTTTTCATGATGAAAGTTTCCACCTAAATCTTCTACTTTCTCTTTTGTTTCTTGTAAAATTGCTCTTGCTTCTACTTTCTGTTCATCTGTTAATCCTTGTAATAGATGCCCTTCACGTTCTGGGAAAGTGATTCCAAGCTCTTTAAGCTTTTCAATACCTTCTTTTTTCGTAATAGAACCTTCTTTAATTTGATTCATAATCTTTTTCGCTTGCTCTTTTTGCTCTTCAGTTAAATTAGAAAGCGGGTGTTTATGCATTTTTTTAGGTAGGTTAATACCTTGCTCTTTTAACTTAGTATAGGCTTCTTCTTTTGTTAAAGAACCATCTTTTACTTGTTCCATAATGTTGTGAAACTGTTCTTTTTGCTCTTTCGTTAAGTTGTGGAAAGGGTGATCTTTTTTCTCGGGAAATACCACACCGAGCTTTTCTAATTTTGTTTTTGCCTCGTTCATAACTACATCCACTTTTTCTTGCGTTTGGGCATCTAGCTGAACGTCTTCTTTGTAGTGATTTGTTCGCTGAACGATTGTATTTTCGCCCACATTGTCTTTTGTTGCCGCAAACACAGGTGTGTTTACCGCTGCTACTGCGCCGAGAGTTAAACTGCTGGCCAACACATAGCCGAGCCACTTCTTGTTCATTTTTTTCACTCCTTTTTATGTTAAGTTCCCCGATGAAGGAACAACATATGAGAAGTATGTTGTTCACATTTGATAATGTAACCAGCAATAGTGAAAAAATGGTGAAAGTAGCAAAAAGATTTAAAAAAGATGAGAGGAGCATATTTCCAAGAGTGAATTTCTTTTCATTCGTTGCTGAGTATACTATGCTTATTCTTAATTTATTACATGTATAGGCAAGGAGCATAAATAAAAACATGAATGCGGTAGAGACAATTCTTAAGTTGCTATTAATCGGCATTATTGCGTATGGATTAATCTTTTTTGTTCAAAAAAATTGGCCTATTTCTCCTTTTGGTCCCAGTTTAAGTGAGTTTAAAGACGCAACAGACCTTCATCCCGATGTAGCTGAAAAAAGAGATCAGCTTATCGAAAAAGCAAAAGCACAGGGAATAGATGTTGTCATTACGGATGGCTTTCGCTCATTTGAAGAACAAGACGAACTTTATGCCCGTGGCCGAACGACCGAAGGGCAGATTGTCACGTACTCAAAAGGTGGCGAATCTTATCATAACTACGGTTTAGCGATTGATTTTGCGTTGCGAGTCGATAATGGCGATATTATTTGGGACATGGAGTACGACGGCAATGGTAATGGTAAATCTGACTGGATGGAAGTAGCTGAAATTGGTAAAAAACTTGGCTTTGAGTGGGGAGGAGACTGGCAAGGATTTAAGGATTATCCTCATTTTCAATTAAGGCCTGAAGATATAAAATAACGCGCTTAGAATAAAGCTAAGCGCGCTTCTATATAAAAGAGGGATTAATCGTCCCACTCAACCTTTAATACGTTTCCGTTAATAGCGTCAATATCAACATTGACTTCACGGTTATCCTCAGTGTGAATTTCAATCTCATAGCGCAGCTGGTGATCGTCGCGGTCTAACTCTGTTTCAACAATGGTTCCAGCTTGCTCTTTTAGTGCTACTTTTGTTGCTTCCTCTAATGAAAATTTAGCTTCTTCAATGCTTATCTCGCCATCACGGTCATCGTCATCATCGCTATCTAAACGTTCTTGATCAAACTCTACTACTTTTCCAGAGTTAAAATCAACGTCTACATCGTATTCCCACTCACCATTTATAATTTCAAATTCATATTTTTTCGTTCTATCATCTGTATCCACGCTCATCTTTGTAATGTTACCACCATTTGTTTGTTCTAGCGCAATTTCTTTTGCTTGCTCTTCTGAAATCGTTGTTGAGTTGGCCGATACGGATTGTAAAGGCTGTTTATCTGTCATAGCGTAAGCACCAGCGCCTAATCCACCTAAAACTAAAGTTCCCGTTAATAACGTTGCCGCAAGTTTCATAATCAATAACCTCCTTGTTTTGTTTACATCCTTATCTTATCCAGTGAAGATTAAAGGAAAAGGAGAGAAAGATTAGAATTTGATGAGAAATCGGATAGTTTTTGAGGAAATGCTCTCATAATTCATAGAAAAAAGCTTATCCGTGCTACAAAACTAGCAGGATAAGCCTTTAATCATCGTCTGTCTCAAACTGAATTGATACGATTTCACCAGAATAGGCATCGATAAGTACAGTTGCTTCTTCACTTGGGCTTTGATCAATTTCTACTTCATATAAAAGCTCATCGTCATCATCTTCTAGCTCCACCGATGAAATGGTGCCCTTTACTTTTTCTAGCGCAATTTTTTTGGCTCCTTCTTTGCTGATAAGAGTGGTTAACTGTTCATTTTCCTGAGCAGTAGAGACGTTTGCGATTGAACCATCTGAACGATTGACTTTCACAATATGAGTGCCGCCATTATTCTTAATTGTTATATCATAGTGGTCATTGCTTTCTTTTACGTTTTCCACAGTACCTTGTACACGTTCCGCTGCTTTCTTTTTTGCTTGCTCCTGAGTGAGCTGTGCACGAGGTTTCTCTTCGTTCGTTGATTCACTGACTTTTGAAAAATCGATAATGTCACCAGAAGCTCTATCAACCATGATTTCATACGTATTGTTTTGATTGGTAAGCTGTACGTGAAACTGATTGTCTACTTTTTGTATTCGATCAATCTGACCTTCGTATTTTTGCTTAACGAGGCTTTGTACGTCGCTTTCTGATAAAGAAGAAGCACTGGTATTGTTTAAAGCTGTTACCCAGTACCAAATTCCGATGGCCACAGCAAGCGCGATTAAAACCATAATCAGTGTTCGTTTCATAGTATCACCTCCAGCTGATTATCTCATTGGTTTATGATAATGAAGTTAAAATAAGATTAAAATTTCATGAGAAATGAATTGGTAAGCGGATTTGTACAGTTGTGCCTTTTTCTTCTTCACTTTCAATCTCAATGGTACCTTGGTGTGCTTTAACAATTTTTGATGCAATAGCTAGACCTAGACCAGAACCGCCAGTTTCTCGACTTCTTGCTTTATCAACACGAAAAAAGCGTTCATAAACGTGTGTCAAGTCCTCTTTTGGAATGCCAATTCCATGATCTATTATGGTAATAAGGCATGTTTTATCTACTGCGTTGACGATTAATTCTACTGACTCTTCACTATATTTAATTGCATTATCTAATAAAATATAAAGAAGCTGCTTAAGCTTTTGTTCATCACTACTAACTTGAATCGAATGCATTGAAGGCTTTACATGAATCGTTCGCTGGAATGCTTGCTGCAGACTACGACCGGTTTCAATACATAGGGTGTTAATATCAGTGGGCTGTATGTGTAATTCCAGCTGGGAGTCATCTTTTGCTAAGACAAGCATTTGCTCGGTTAAAGCTTTCATCCGAATTGACTCTGAGTGAATAGATTCAACGGCTTCTTCCAGTATATCAGGCCGCTTCATTCCCCAGCGCTTGAGCATATTGGCATAGCTTTCAATGACTGTAAGCGGTGTTTTTAACTCATGAGAAGCATCGGATACGAACTGCTCCTGCTTTTTATAGTTTTCTTCAAGTAAATCCATCATATTGTTAAACGTACTAGCCATTTGATCAAGTTCATCTTTAGAGGATGACTTCGTTGCAATTCGTTTAAAGGTACGTGAGGTTTGAATATCTTCCATTGTATGAATAAGTGATTGAATTGGCTGTAAAACCACTTTGCTTAAAAAGCGACCACCAATAACGGTTGGAACTAAAATGATAAAAGAAGCGACAATTAGAATGATACGTAAAATACTTAAAGACTGCTCAACATCCACTAATCGCTCGGTAAGTTCCAGGCTCACAACATTACCGTTTGTCCAGATAATAGGCATTGATGCACTTGCATAAATGGCGCCTGATTTCTGTGTAACATCAGTGTGTTCGTTTGTTCGATAGGTTGCGTTTAAACTACGAAGCGATAGCTCATCCTTTAAAGTTGTTAGTAAGGTTTTGTTATTTTCATCAATAATGCGAATCATCCCGTTTAAAGGAACATAAGCATTGAATAAATTTCGAGGTTCAACAGCGGTTGAGCCACTTCTGTTAAAGCCTTCTGCAATATCATTAACTTGGCTATCTAAGCGTTCTATGGCATGGTCTGTCATGGTTTTTTTAAAGATAAAATAGATTGAACTATTGGTTACAAGAAGCAACAGGATAAGAAGGAGCGTTGTAAATAACGTAATTTTCGTTTTTAGCTTCATCTTATTTATTCCTTTAGCATGTAGCCAACGCCACGTACCGTATGAAGGTAAGGGTTTGAATAAGGTGCATCAATTTTTTTGCGAAGATAGCGAATATACACATCTATTACGTTTGTATCTCCATAATAATCAAATCCCCACACATTTGTCAGAAGTTGCTCTCGACTAAGAACTTGATTTTTATTTTTTAATAAGTAAACAAGTAAATCGTATTCCCTTGGCGTGAGTTCAATGGTATTTCCTTCTCTTATGACTATCCGTGTTTTTTCGTCAACGGTTAAGTCGCCAATTTGAAGAATTGAACTTTCTTCAACGGTAGTAGACTGATGACGAAGCCAGACGCGAATTCGGGCGAGCAATTCTTCAATTTCAAATGGCTTTGTCATATAATCGTTTGCTCCTAAATCAAGTCCGCTAATTTTATCAGGAAGTGAATCGCGAGCTGTTAGTAAAATAACTGGGATGAACTGGTTGTTTGCTCGTATTCTTCTTAATACTTCAAGCCCACTTAATCCTGGAAGCATGACGTCAAGGATGAGTAAGTCAAATTGTTGACCTTGAAATAACGACAGCCCGTCTGCACCGGTATGAGCAGTGGCAGTTTCGTATCCTTCATATTCCAGTTCAAGTTGAATAAGTCTTGCAATTTTCTTTTCATCTTCAACAATTAAAATCTTTCCTTTGCTCACGATAGGCCTCCTTAACAGTAGTATGTAATTGCGTACATTATAGCATGAAAAGAAGTGGCAAGCTGTTTTTAATAAAATAGTAATAGATTTTCAAATAAAGGTTGATTTATATCTTTTATTAATGAATAATAATTAATATAATTATATATTTATTCATTAATATAGGAGGATTTTTTATGGAACACATGGGTTGGGTTTCGTTAATACCAGCTTTTATAGCTGTTGTTCTTGCACTTATTAGTAAAAATGTTATTTTATCTTTATTCATGGGTGCCTTATCCGGGATTGTTATTTTACAAAAAGGAGCACCAATTGCATCAGTTCAAACATTCATTGGTGATTACTTATTCGTTCAGTTAACGGATAGTTATAACGCTGGGGTGTTAGTATTACTTGTGTTTATCGGTGGATTTGTAGCGCTTGTAGAGAAATCTGGAGGAGCAGGTGCTTTTGCAGAAAAGGTCATACATGTGTTAAATACGCGTGTGAAGACCCAAGTGTCAGCTTGGCTAGGCGGTATTTTAATCTTTTTCTCAGATTTGGGCACACCCTTAATTGTAGGACCAGTTTTTGAAAAAGTATTTGATAAGATGAAGATTTCACGTGAGAAACTTGCATGGATTATTGATTCAACGTCGTCCCCGGTTGCTGTTTTAATTCCGTTTATCGGTTGGGGCGTGTATATTATGGGACTTATTCAAAAAGAATTTGACGCTTCAAACGTAACAAGTATGACAGACTGGGAAGCTTTTGTGGGAGCTATTCCATTCCAATTTTATTCAATCTTAACGGTTATTATGGTACCTTTGGTAGTTATGACAAAGCTTGATATTGGACCAATGAAGAAAGCAGAAGAGAGAGTACAAACAACCGGCAAGCTATATTGGGATACATCGATTCCACTGCGAAAATCAGAAGCAATGAACGAAATTCAGCAGACAAAGAGCAAGGCGAGTTTTATTATTGTTCCTTTGCTAGTTTTGTTTATCACGCTGTTTGGAATTTTGATTTCGTTAGGCTTTCCTTTTAAACAAGTGGAGGGTAGTGCGTTTCGTATAGCGTTAACGACGGGGTACTTATTTGCTTCTGTTACGCTAATTGGATTTTTGGTCATTTCAAAAGTGAAAAAATTTGCTGAAACGATGGACATTTATTTTCAAGGTATGCAAAAAATGATGGTTGTGGCAGCGACGTTAGTATTAGCTTGGGCGCTTGGAACGGTAATGAAGGAAATGGGAACAGCTAATTATATAGTGGAAGTTATTGATGGCAATTTGCCAGTTTTTCTAATTCCAGCTTTACTATTTGCCATTGGGGCAGTCATGTCACTTGCTTCTGGAACATCATGGGGAACGTTTGCGATTATGATGCCGCTAGCAATTCCGATGGCCGTTCAGCTTGATGCTCCACTGCTTGTTTGCATTGGTGCTGTTCTATCGGGAGGTATGTTTGGAGATCACTGTTCCCCAATTTCAGATACAACTGTGCTTTCTTCTACTGGAGCGGGCTGTGACCATATTGATCATGTCAAAACACAGCTTCCATATGCACTAGTAAATGCAGGTTCAGCATTTATAGCTTTTTTAATTGCTGGTATTTTCGGTCATGTTGCAACGCTCTTACTTGCAATTGTATTGATGGCTCTAACGGTTTGGATTTTATCGAAAAGAAAGAATCAATCCGCGTCGAATACACTTTCACACTAGAAGCTTACATTTTCAAGGGGTAATCAGAACATGCTATACTGAACAGTGGAGGTGTCGAGATGCGTTTAGAAAATAAAAAAGTAATTGCGCTTGTAAGCGAAGACTTTGAAGACTTAGAGTTATGGTATCCTGTCATGCGACTTCGTGAAGAAGGAGCTGAGGTGCATTTAGTTGGTGAAAAGGCTAAGGAAACATATAAAGGAAAATACGGAGTGCCTGCTGTGTCCGACTATGCGTTTTCCGATGTGAAAGCAAACGATTATGATGCCATCTTAGTACCAGGAGGATGGGCGCCAGATAAACTGCGCCGCTATCCAGAAGTTATTGAAATGGTTCAACATATGGACGAGCACAAGAAGCCAATTGGCCAAATTTGTCATGCTGGCTGGGTATTGATTTCAGCGAAGATTTTAAAAGGCCGTAACGTTACAAGTACGCCTGGTATTAAAGATGATATGGAGAATGCTGGTGCTATCTGGCATGACGAAGCAGTTGTAGTTGATGGCCACATTATCTCAAGTCGTCGTCCACCAGATTTACCACCGTATGCAAAAGCATTTGCGGACGTTTTAGCGGAGAAATAAGAGGTAAGTAAAAACTATTTATTCAAATGAAAAAAGCGAGCAAGGAAATCCCTGCTCGCTTTTTTAGCTTTCATATTAAGTAACTTGCCTTTGTGCAAGTGTAAAAACAAATTCATTTTATGATTAAACCCATACTAATAAGGATTTAAATTTTCTCTGCTGTTTGGGACACAATTAGCATTGATTGTGTCTGCTCATATGGATTTATCCATTGCCGCGGTTCATCAATTCCACACGATCGTTTAACCTAAACGACGCAAGCCCTACCTCTCTTGCATCCTTACGGCTCCGAAGCCGATCCAGTGTGAGTAAGTTGTTTTTAAAAACATGTGTAGAATGCCAGTATTTTTACCTTGCATTTTACAATACATCCTCTCAAGTTACTTCTTTTTGAAGTTAGAATCATAATTCTACGCAATGTTAGTTTAAAAGTCAAGGATATGTTTTTGATTTTAAAAATATTTTTGTGGTAAAGGATATTATTTTTCGAACAAAGTAATATTTGATACGATAAAAAAAAGATAATAAAGGAGTGACATTATGAATACGAATCAAGCCTTTCGTGAAGAACTACTAGAAACTGTTTCAACTTTGTCATATGAAGAATTAAATCAAAAAGTATCAGAAGAAAAATGGAGTATTATGCAGGTATTAGAACACTTGTATCTAATGGAAGAGATGATTGTAGCTCGCGTGTATTATCAGTTGCAAAATGGAGAGGACAAGTCAGCACAAAAGAAGCCGTTTCATTTAACAACGGATCGTTCTCGGAAAGTACCTGCACCTCCACAGGTCACTCCTTCAGAAGAACCACAGACGTTAGAGGAAATGAAGATGAAGCTTGCAACATCGCGTACGAAGCTAGAAGATATTACTAAACGTGTAGCGACAGAGGAACTACAGAAAAAGTCGTTCCCTCATCCAATCTTTGGTGATATGGATTTAGCTCAGTGGATTGAGTTTGTAGGTTATCATGAAAAGAGACATCTTTTACAGATTGAAGAGTTAAAGGCAGAAATGAACTAAAAGCAGGTGCTTCCACCTGCTTTTTTAATTTGGAGAAAGAATCGGATAATCAGACATCGTCCAGATACCCACGCTATAGGTTTTAGGACTATGATTTTCTACCGTACTTCCCCCTTGAATCGTAAATAACAATTTTAAAGGGTCATCTGCATAGTACATCGTTTCTTTTGTATACGGGTTATAAAATACTTTAGGAGGAAGTTTTGGGACGATATCCGTTGTATTGATAAACGATCGGCTCTCAGGTACTAAGCTTGTATAAGTACGAACAAAGTTTAAATCTCCAACTCGTGGAGATGCGTAGTTGTACATGGTGACGCCTGGGAAATTTGTGTTGGTCACAACATCAAGAGCATGCAGCGTAGCGAGGGCAGCCCCAAGACTGTGTCCGGTAATATAAAGAGGCTTGGCTGGTAAGGTAGCGTACGTGGACAGTATCTCATCTCGACATGATTCATAAATGTTTAAAAATCCTTCATGAACAAGGCCTGCATTTTGTGTATAAGGGTAAGGCCGCTGGTGGATTTGAGCATCTGCAATCCAATTTGCTTCTGATTGGGTTCCTCGAAACGCAATAACAATTGCCTCATCTGATTCTAAAATAAACCCAAACCACTCTTTTTTTCCAAGGACAGATGCTTGGAATGCTTTAATAAATTGATACCCTTTTGGGACCTCGAACGTACCTGCTTGCTGATATTGTTGATAGCTTAGTACACACATATAAAGAAGATCTAGGGCAAGCGGTCGATAAAACAAAGGTTCAATTTTCATATTTAAGCCCACTTTCTCTAATAAACGTTTTTCTCTCAACTTATGAAAAAATGGAACTTTGGTGCTTGTTTCTCTTAGAGAACTGGCGTGAGAATAAAAATATGCGTAGAGTTATAAAAAAATGATATCGCTTTCTTTTTATGAAAGATAGTTATAGAATCTATAAAAACTATTTATTTTTGTATAAAATAACTAAATTTAAAATAAATAATCAAAGTTATATTGTTAAAATAAACAATATAACTTATAATTTTAAAAAAACAGAAAATTAGCAAGTTATAAGGGGGATTTTTATTGGAACAGTTTGTTGCAAGCTTAAATAACGTACTATGGAGTACACCGGTTATCTATAGTTGTCTTGCGATCGGGCTTTTATTTTCCATTCTCACTCGCTTTTTACAGGTTAGACATCTAAAGGAAATGGTTAAGCTCATGTTTCAAGGAAAGAGTTCAAAAGCAGGGGTATCATCTTTCCAAGCACTAGCATTAGCATTATCTGGGCGTGTGGGTACAGGTAACATTGCAGGGGTAGCAACAGCCATTACGTTCGGTGGACCGGGCGCAGTGTTTTGGATGTGGGCCGTAGCTTTCATTGGTGCTTCAAGTGCATTTATCGAATCAACACTGGCACAAATTTATAAGGTAAAGCAAGATGGACAATATCGAGGGGGGCCAGCTTACTATATTGAAAAAGGAACTGGAATGAAATGGTATGGTGTTATCTTTGCGATTGCAGCACTGGTAGCGATGAGCATCTTAATGCCTGGAGTTCAATCTAACTCTATCGCAGCAGGCCTAGATAATGCATTTAGCATTAGCCCAACGGTAACAGCTATCGGCTTAATTATTTTATTAGCTGGGATTATCTTTGGTGGAGTTAAGCGCATCGCGGGAGTAGCTCAAATTATTGTGCCGTTTATGGCTTTAGCTTATATCGCACTTTCTTTAGTTATTATTGCAATTAATATTACTGAATTACCAGCAGTTCTTTCGTTAATCTTCAAGAGTGCTTTTGCACTAGAGTCAGCTTTTGGTGGAATTGTTGGTTTAGCTGTTTCATGGGGAGTTAAGCGTGGAATTTATTCCAACGAAGCAGGGCAAGGAACAGGCCCTCACGCTGCAGCTGCAGCTGAGGTATCTCACCCAGTGAAACAAGGTCTTGTTCAAGCGTTTTCCGTTTATATCGATACATTACTAGTTTGTTCAGCAACAGCGTTTATGATTTTATTTACGGGGATGTATAACACACAATCACCCGATGGTGCATTTATCGTTTCAAATTTAGAAGGTGTAGAAGCAGGTCCTGGATATACACAGGCAGCAATTGATTCCTTTATTCCTGGATTTGGAGCTGGGTTTGTAGCAATCGCACTATTTTTCTTTGCATTTACAACGATTATGGCGTACTACTATATCGCTGAAACAAACATTGCATATTTAACAAGAGGAAAAAATGGTAAGTGGGCTATGTTGGTATTAAAGTTTGTATTATTAGGTGCAACATTTTACGGAGCAGTTAAAACAGCTGATATTGCTTGGGCTCTTGGCGACGCAGGTCTAGGAATCATGGTATGGTTGAATTTAATAGCTATTTTAATTTTAGCAAAACCAGCGCTTGTGGCGTTAAAAGACTATGAAGCTCAGAAAAAGCAAGGGCTAAATCCGGTATTTGATCCGGTTAAGCTTGGAATCAAAAATGCAGACTACTGGGAAACTGAATACAAAAAAGATGAAAATCAAGTTTCATAATTTCAAGCTCACTTTTTCAATCTTTGAAAAAGTGAGCTTTTTTCATTAGAATGACATGTATAATAAAATCGTATGTATTTATATTTAATGAGGCTAAAGGAAAGAGGAATGCGTGATGAAGGAAAATATTATTTCAGCAATCGATGAGTTACAGCAAACATTTTATGATATTAGTCAATATATTGGAAATAACCCGGAACTTGGCCATGAAGAAGTAAAAGCTTGTACAGCACTCACAAATGAGTTAGCTAAGCATAATTTTGAGGTGGAAATAGGGACGTGTGATTTAGCTACTGCTTTTACGGCTGTGTATGATAGTCATAAGCCAGGACCGTCAATTGGCTTTATGGCAGAATACGATGCGCTACCGGGACTAGGACATGCTTGTGGCCATAACTTGATTGGTACAATGGCCATTGCAGCAGCGATTGGATTGAGCAAAGTTTTGAGTGAGACAGGCGGTAAAGTATATGTATACGGGACACCTGCAGAAGAAACAACGGGTGGTAAAGTAACGATGGCAGATGCGGGTGTTTTTAACCATCTAGACGCAGCTATGATGGTTCATCCATATTATTGCCACCAAAAAAGCGGTAGATCACTAGCAATGGACGCTATTCAATTCGAGTTTTTCGGAAAATCAGCACATGCAGCAGCAGCACCTCATGAAGGAATCAATGCGCTAGATGCAGTTATTCAAACATTTAATGGAATCAATGCTCTTCGTCAGCATGTGAAGCCAGATGTCAGAATCCATGGTGTTATCCCTGAAGGAGGCAAGGCTGCTAATATTGTACCCGACTATGCTACAGCGCAATTCTATGTGCGAGCATCTAATAGAAAGTATGTTAATGAGGTAACAGAGCGAGTAAAAGCTTGTGCACAAGGTGCAGCTTTATCCACAGGAGCACGATTGGAAATTTCAAACTATGAATTTTCATATGATGATATGGTGACAAATGAAGTATTATCAACAGCTTATACACAAAATCTACAGATGCTAGGCGTGTCAACGGAAGAAATTTTTGAAGATCAAGGCGATCATGGTTCACTAGACATGGGGAATGTGAGCCAAGTGGTGCCTTCAATTCATCCATACATTAAGATATGTGACGAATATTTTGTTTGTCATACTCATGAATTTAGAGAAGCGGCTCTTAGTCCACAAGGACAAGAAGCGCTTATTCTAGGGGCAAAAACCATGGCGTTAACAGGATATGACTTGCTAACAAATAAAGAGCTCTTGCAAAAAGTCAAAGATGAATTCTCTAAATGATGTCATGCAGAAAAGTGGTACCATTCAATGGGTGCCACTTTTTTAATTGAATTATTTGGAAGGTGCTAGCATGTTTGAATGCAATAAAAGCAGGGTAATATCAGTACTGAAGGTAAAAAGTAATGAGTAATGTTCATAAAGAACTAATAGAGGTTTTCATATGATTAAAATTTTAGCCAAAACAAAAGAAGAGCTTTTGACCAATTTAACAATTGACGAATTGCAGGCTCACCCTTCAATTGACTGGTACTGGATTGACTTTTATAATCCAACAGAACAAGAGCAGCAAGCTCTTGAAGAGAAGTTTGATTTTCATCCACTTGCCGTTGAAGATTGTTTAAATCAAGGTCAAAGAGCAAAATTTGAAATTTATGATGAGCACTATTTCTTAGTATATTATGCGCTACATAAAGAAGAATTAGAAAACCTAGAGGTGTCAGCGTTTATTGGAGATAATTTTGTCGTTACGTATCATGTCGATAAGCTAAGAAGCGTAGCTAGGGTGACAAACCTTGTAGAGAAGGACCCAAACGTTGTAGAGAATGATCCGTGGGAAATTATTTATGAGCTGCTTGATCATACAGTAGATGAATACTTCCCCACACTTTACCGATTAGAAGATCAAATTGATGATATCGAAGACAATGCAAAGAATGAAACAATGGATGAACTGATGAGAAATCTATATGACATTCGCAGTGATTTATCGCGAATGCGCAGAATTTTAAATCCAATGCGTGATTTAATTTACCGCATTATGTCCACAAACGCTTTAAAAGAAAAAGAACAGGTGCGTTATTTTAACGATATTTATGATCATTTGTTAAATATGATTGAAATCATGAATGCCAGTCGAGATTTATCAAATGATATTCGAGAAAGCTTTATGTCAATTAACTCAGACAGAATGAATTCCATTATGTTTACGCTGACGCTGATGTCAGCTATCTTCTTGCCTCTTACGTTTATCGCAGGTTTGTATGGAATGAATTTCTCATATATGCCAGAGCTCGCTGGTAAATATAATTACTTTATCGTACTTGGAATTATGATTGGTCTGGTAGGGGTTATGGTTTTTGCCTTTTACAAAATGGGCTGGTTTAAATATCGAAAAGGTCCTAAGTTATAAACATCAAATTGCTCAAAAAATCCTTATCCACATGTGGATAAGGATTTTTTGGTGTACTATAAAAAGAGAAAGGGTTGATGCGAATGGTCAAAGGATTAAGAATGAAGCTGCGATCAGTCATCATTTTACTTGTATGTATCGTTGTTTTAATGTCATTATTATTAACCGATTTGTTAGTCAGTAACTCAACGGAGGAAAACGTTCGGAATCAAAAAGCAGAAAAAGCGACCGATGTGGCTAAAATTGTTGCAAACTCCAGTGAGGTAAGAAAAGGATTAGCAGAAAAAAATTCAGAAGACATTCAAGCATATACTAATTCCATTCAAGAAGAGCTAGGTGTGTTGTTTATTGTAGTCATGAATATGGATGGAATTCGTCAGTCTCACCCCAATGAAGCTAAAATTGGAGAGCATTTTGAAGGTGGAGATGAGAAAAAGGCCTTACAAGGTGAACGGTATACATCAGTTGCAAAAGGAACGTTAGATGAATCGTTAAGAGCATTTGTACCTATTTATAATGAACGCAGTGAACAAATTGGTGCGGTGGCTGTAGGAATTTCGCTAGCTCAGGTCGAGCAAGCTGTTCAGGAAGACCATCGACGCATTTTAATTGGTTCTCTTTTCGGATTATTAGTTGGAATTATCGGTGCTGTCCTATTAGCAACCTATATTAAGCGAACGTTATTCGGTTTAGAACCATCAAACATTGCTAAAATCCTTGAGGAAAGAAGCATGATGTTACAGTCCGTTCGAGAGGGTGTTCTTGCGATTGATAAGGAAGGAACGATTACTCTAGCCAATAAATCGGCCGTACGCTTATTTAAAAAAGCGGGCTTATCGGGGCGGCCAATCGGCTTAAAGATTGCTGATTATATGCCAGGCTCACGATTGGAGGAAGTATTGTCAACAGGCGAATCTCATTATGACGAAGAGCAAGTAGTCAATGGTATTTCAATCGTTGTAAACCGCGTACCGCTGCTTGTAGATGGCGAAGCGGTAGGAGCTTTATCAACATTTCGTGATAAAACGGAAGTGAATGTGCTAGCTGAGCAGCTTACAGGTGTTAAAACGTATGTTGAAGCGTTACGTGCTCAGTCCCATGAGTTTATGAATAAGCTACATGTTATCTTAGGAATGGTACAAATGGGGTATCATGATGAACTTTCAAAATATATCCATGAACTTGTTGATCACAGGTACGGGGAAGTAAATTCGGTAACGAAACAAATAAAAGATCTAGCATTAGCTGGCTTTTTAATGGGGAAAATGAGCTATGCTAGGGAAGAACAAGTGCAGTTAAGCATGGAAGTGATTAATCAAATTCCAGAGCCCCAAGATTCACAGCTTACACATCATCTTATTACCATTATTGGCAACTTAGTAGATAACGGAATTGATGCCGTTAAAGATAATAAAAAATCAAAAAAAGTAGGCGTAGTATTAAAGTATGAAAATGAACGTTTGGCAATTGAGGTTTCAGATAATGGCTATGGAATGTCATCAGATAAGCTTACTCGGATATTTGAAAAAGGTTTTTCAACAAAGGGTGCTAATCGAGGCTTTGGATTATATCTAGTGAAACAAAGCATCGATGCCTTACAAGGTGAGCTAATGATTGACTCATTTGTTAATAGCGGAACAACATTTTCAATAAACCTTATATATAAAGGAAGGGTAGAGCAACATGATTAACATTTTAATTGTAGAAGATGATCCGATGGTAGCGCAGTTTAATCAAAAGTATATTGAAGATATTGATGGATTTTCAGTAGCGGGTGTCGCTCATTCCGTGAAGGATGCAATCAGTCAATTAGAAGAAGTGCACGTTGACTTGATTTTGCTTGATATTTTTATGCCAGGTCAAAATGGATTAGAGCTGTTGACATATATTCGGAAAGAACAGAAAGAAGTGGACGTTATTGCTATAACAGCTGCTTCCGACATGAAAACAATTCAACAAGTGTTGCGAAATGGCGCAATTGAATACTTAATTAAGCCGTTTACGTTCAGCCGTTTTCAACAAGCATTAGTCGCATATAAAAATAAATTCTATACAATGAAATCACAGTCTAGGATGAACCAACAGGAAGTGGACGAGTTGTTCACTTCACATAGTGCAGATGAAGTTGAAGCAGAAACCTTACCAAAAGGGCTTACAACGGGTACCCTTGAAGTTGTTATTCAGAAAATAGAAGAATTTAGTGGTGAGGCTTTTTCAACGGATGATATTGCTGAAAAATCAGGCATTTCTAGAGTATCGGTTCGCAAATATTTAAAATTTTTGACCGATATTGGTGTTCTTGGAGAACGAATGACCTATGGAACGATTGGCCGTCCTGTTTATGCTTATATTTATAATGAAAAGCAAAAACATATATTAAGTAATTACCTATCATAGTAGTCCAGGAGCCATTGTCTGGTATTTTCACTTTGTAACTAAAAAACAGGTGTTTTTTTAGTTGCAAACGTTTAACATAAAGGATAAAGAAGTGGGTTTAATGAAAAGTAAATTACTTTTTTGCTCTGACATCAAAAACTATAAAAAATAATAGGTGGATAAACATTGATAAAAGATGCTCGTAAAGCAGCACTGAAGATTGCAGTGATGTACATTATAACGGGAGCCGTATGGATTCTTATTTCTGATAAGTTGTCTCGTATTCTTGCTCAAGATAAGTTCGAATTATATATCTTTTTTCAACAGTATAAAGGCTGGTTCTTCATGTTGGCGACAGGTATTATTCTATACGGGTTAGTCTATCGTCGTGCATATCATTTGCTTCAATCACAGGATGAGTTATCCAAAAAGGATTATGAACTTCTAACTAGCCATGAACACTATCAATCATTATTTAAACATAACCCGGATGCAGTATTTGAGATTAGTAAAGAAGGGCAAGTTCTCTCTACTAACCCTCAAGGTGAAAAAATAACAGGTTATTCAAGATTACAGCTAAAAGGGATGAAAACCTCAGAATTAATCGCTGATGATGATCAAAGTCTTTGTCATGAACATTTTCGTAATGTTTTAAAAGGTGAGAGTGCTAAGTATGAATTAAAGATTATTAATCAAAAAGGGCAAGTACGCTTATTAAGAAGTTCACTTTTACCAATCGTCGTTAATAGTCAAGTTGTCGGTGTATTTATGATTGCCAGGGATATTACGAATTATCGTCGAGATGAAGAGCTTATGATTGCTTCTGAGAAAATGTCTGTAATTGGTCAGCTGGCAGCCGCCGTTGCTCATGAGGTAAGAAATCCTCTTACTTCATTAAAAGGATTTGTACAAGTCATGCAGGCTACAAAGCAAGTAGATGAACGTTACCTTGACATCATGATGGCTGAAATTGATCGAATTAATTTAATTTCTAGTGAGATGCTTATTTTAGGTAAAAAACAGCATGTAGCTTTTGAGATAACCAATTTAAACGAAGTGTTAAAGCAAGTGTTAATCTTAATGGAAGCTCAAGCAAATTTTAATAACATTTCTTTAATTGCTCATTATGACTCAAAGAGAGACCTGTACGTTATGTCAGATCCTAATCAGCTAAAACAAGTATTTATTAATATTATTAAAAATAGTATTGAAGCAATAATTAATCAAGGTGAGATTATTGTAACATTAGCTGAAGAAGAAGGTTTTGCCGTTATTCAGTTCAGGGATACAGGAATTGGCATGAGTGAAGAGAGAGTTGAACAAGTTGGGACACCTTTTTATTCAACCAAAGAAGCAGGTACAGGACTGGGGCTAGCCGTTTGTTTTAAAATTATTGAACGTCACCAAGGTGAAATTGAATTTGAGAGTGAAAAAGGAAAAGGAACATTGGTAACAGTATCATTGCCTTTAGCTAATGAATAGTACTTGTACAGCCCCCGCTTTGATAAAGGCGGGGGCTTTTTATTAATTGTTTACATGTAAAGTTGGTGAGGTGTTTTCTTGCAAGAATATATTTTCTAAAGAAGGTTCCTCCACTTCTACTTTATAAAGATTGACATCTAATTGTGTAAGCTCACGAATGAGAAACGGAATATTCTTTCTGCTTGTTAACATAACCGTTGTCTCCGTATGTCCACATTCAAACTTAGGGCTTAGAGTACGAAACAGTTGCTTAATTGACTTAGATTGATTTGTTGGGTAAGGGTCATGCTTAATTACAACCCTTTTCTTTTTTTGATGTTGAGAGCGAAGGTCTTCCATGGTCCCCTCTGTTACAATCTCGCCGTCCTTCATAATGGCTATGCGAGTACATAGTTTTTCTACTTCATGTAAATTATGTGAGGTCATAAAGATAGTTTTTCCTTCTGCCTGCAGCTCTTTAATGAGCGTATGAATAGAAAGTGCGGATTCCATATCGACTCCTGAAGTTGGTTCATCCAGAAAAATGAGCGTAGGGTTGGAACAAATGGCCTGAGCAATACCTAATTTCTTTTTCATTCCAAATGAAAAATTCTTTACCTTTTGATGTTGGGAACCTAAAAGGCCGACCTTTTTTAGAAAGGTAGAAGCTTCTTCTATAGATAGCTTAATTCCTTGTACTTTTGAGAAGTAACGCAAGTGTTGTAAAGCTGTCATATGGTCATAAAAAGTTGAATAGTCAGGGAGTACCCCAATTTGCTTTCTTTGTTTTTGGCTCATTGGCTTGCCTAGAAGTTTAAACTCTCCTTGAGAAGGTAAAGAAATACCTGTTAACATGTTAATAAAAGTAGATTTACCAGCTCCATTTCGACCTAGAAATCCAAAGATTTCTCCTGAAGAAACTTTTAAACTAATATGATTAACAGCGATTTTATCACCATATTGCTTAGTTAGGTTATATGTTTCAATTGCATACATCATAGTTCTCTCCTTTTAAAATGAAGCAAGCTGATTGTTATAAACAAGCCGACAAATGCTAAGAGTATCAGTATATAGCCCTTTCCTAGATAGATATAATAGTATGGGGTTATATATTTAAACCATGTAATATATAGCTTAGATGAAAATATGCTCCAAATGCTTATTGCTGGTAAAGCGACAGATAAAACTATTGTAAAAAACATCGTATGAGCTGGATTAGAAATTAATGTTGAAATCATGAGAACTAATGAGATGATACAAGTGGCAAACAAGATACACTCGAAAAATATGGACAAAGAAAAGCTGTGTGAAACAAGCGCAATTAAGAAAAATGATGCCGTAATACACGTAAACCAAAAGAGACAAACCCCTAAAAACTTTCCTAAAATAATGTGTTCTCTAGAGGCTTTTGTAGCTAAAAATCTCATTGTTCGGGATTTTACTTCCTGATTTATTAAGCCGTGAGAGAGGCTTGAAACAAAAAGCGGGCCGAATACTAATAGCATTATGATAATCCCGCTATTGGCGCCATCCTTAAACTGTGTCTGCGTTAATTGGGTTTCAAATTGCTCCATGAGATGAGCTAATCCGTAGGATACTCCGAGAATAGATAGAATAATAATAATAGATCGAATACTTTTAAATAACCCTTGAAACTCTTTTGTACTAATAGCCCACATCAATAAATCCTCCTATGAAAATCGATTAAATCACAGATTTGTTACTATTATCTATAAATGTTTTCTTCATGGTTGCTTTGCCACTCCATGATAAATTCGTCCACATACGAAGCAGCTGTTCGACAGGGCCAACTTTAAGCTTACGTAAATAAAGCAAACTGAAAACGAGCTGAATGAAATAGATTGTTGTACATAGTGCAATGCCTTTAATCATGCCAAATGTTCCGAACTGCCCTAGGCCATATCCATAAAAAATAGTGGTGCAGATCACCGTTTGGAACAAGTAGTTGCTTAGTGAAAGGCGGCCAACGCTTTCAAAAGCCTTCATCAGAGTGGATTTCTCAAGCTTGCAATAAACCCATGCAAACCCAAACATATAGCCGAGCGATAGCAGATTTAATCCAAAAGCACTTGGAATACCTGCCCAGCTAGCATCTGGCCACACATGCGCAGTAGCTTTAAAAAGTAAACTGATAGGGATTAAAATGACGGCCAGGCGTCCATAACGCTTTTGATGCAGTGCTGGACTTTGAAACCAACCTTTCTTTCCTGCATACATACCGAGTAGAAATAAAGGTGCTGTAGCAAATGGAGCTAGTAAAAAGATCAATGCCAGTTTGGTTCCATCAATGTTTAACGGCTCATCGGAGTTATTACGATAATCGCTAATTTCTGTATAGGTTCCAGAACCATAGATTGAAATAGATTCTTTGACGTAAGTTGCTAAATTATCCTTATCCATTAAGAATTCAGTTGTTTCATTTAACGATCCGTAACTTGATGCCCCAACTAAAAGAAATAACAGTGCAGCCCATAGTAGCAGCGTTTTTGGCTTACGGTTTAAAAAGAAAAATAATAAAAAGAAGCCAATCATCCCGTAAAAAGCAAGAATATCACCTTCCCAAAGGAAAATTCCATGGCACATACCCATTGCCAAAAGCAAGATAAAACGTCGAGAAAAGTGACGTTTCACACTCAGCTGTTTTCGCTTTAAGCCCTCTTGCATTTTGACCATTGAATACCCAAATAAAAAAGTGAAAATTGGCATGAAGCTTCCTTCAACAACTATTTTTAAAAAGTAATATCCACCCATATCGCTTTCCGATAAAGAGAATAAGTGAATCGCATCTTTTCCATAAATTCCGTACTGGAAAATGAGCATATTAGCGAGTAAGATACCAAATAAACTAAATCCTCTCATGCTATCAATTAGCGTCACACGTTTTGTGTCCATATCAAAAGCCTCTTTTCTGTTAATCTATGTATTCAGTATATGGCCGCATATTTTCAAGAACGTAAACAGTAGATTATCATCTCATTAATATTCCCTAATAATGTTAATCTTTTCGTAATGTTGCTATGATAAAATCGAAAACGGATAATAAGATAAAGAGGTGACTAAGATGAATAAAGCATCTATTTTATTAGTGGATGACGAGGTGGCCATTGTGAAAATGATGGAAACGGTACTGAATAAAGAGGGTTTTCAACATATATATAAAGCGTATAATGCAAAAGAAGCACTAGATGTATTACAAAAACATTCAGTTGATATTATTTTATTAGACGTCATGTTACCTGATAAGAGCGGCTTTGATATTTGTCCAAAAATCCGAGAACTATCAAACGCCTATATTCTGTTTGTAACGGCCAAGGTATCGGATTTAGATGTATTAACTGGGTTTGCGATTGGTGGGGATGACTATGTGACGAAGCCGTTTAACCCATTAGAAATCGCAGCTCGAATTAAAGCAAGATTACGGCGGAAGGAAGCGCTTCTTGAAAAATCAAAGCATGGCCAATCTGTTTCAATGGTGAAGCGCTATACGTTTGATCACTTTATAGTTGATGAAACAGCAGGCGAATTAATTGTGAATGGAAAGGTTGTAGCTTGTCCCGCTCAGGTTTTTTTGTTGCTACTTCATTTTTGTAAAAACGTCAACATTGTATTATCTAAGTCACAGCTTTTAGAAGCGGTTTGGGGATACAATCAGTTTGTTGATGAAAATACAGTCACTGTTCATATTCGTAGAATTCGAGAGCGAATTGAAGAAAATCCAGGAAGTCCAAAGCATCTTCTTACCGTAAGAGGACTTGGATATAAGCTGGTCCGTGGAAAAACATCGTGAAATCAATTAAAAGAAGACTAACCTTCCATTTCTCTTTTCAGTTTATCTCCTTGTTTGTTTGCATACTACTGCTGTTATGCGCAGTGTTTTTTATTCTTGCTTTTTATCTTTCAAACGAAGAAATTAAACATGACTTTCCTTCAGGCACTCTTAGCCTTCTTGTTACAGATACTGATGTTACAGAAGACCACGCAGTAATACCAGAAAAGATTCAAAAGCAAATTGTAAAGGAAAATATGTGGTATCAAGTTATTAATGAAAGTGGAAAGGTCATCGGTGAAGTAAATACTCCGGAAGGCTTTCCAGATAGATATTCAGTGGCTGAACTTATACAAATGGAAGAAACAAAGAAACTAAAAGAGTATCAGGTTGTTACTTCGTTTGAGAAATTTTTTGACGTACCTTCTTACTATGTCCTTGGGTATGAAAATGACTTACGGGATGAATTACAGAATATCTATGAAAAGTATCAAGGAAAGTTGCCGAATGAAAAAGAACAAAAGGATATTACGCAGGAAATAGTGAAAAACAATGCGAGTCTGCAAATTTTAAATTCAACAGGCCATATCGTTGTTGCATTTAGAGAAGAACGAGAAGCAAGATATCGTCCTTTAGAGTTAATTGGTCGCAAGTTTGAACCAGGTAAATATGATACAACCACCACTAATTTTTATGATAAAAAGACGGGGTACACGTGGGTTTTTCATACTCCTAACCGCCAGCATACGGATATTGTGAATGCATCTGTTATTAAACAAATTATTATTGTAGTTATTGTCATTGCAGTCACTGTATTGTTGGCCACCATTGCGTTTGCCGTATGGAATGCTTTTCGATACGGAGGTCCGCTTCTATTGTTTACCAGCTGGCTTGAAAGAATGGGAAATGGTAACTATTCAGAAGTACTAACAGATAAAGAAAAAAAGCGTGTGTTTCGTAAAAATGGAAAAGTTCGATTCCAGTACCGTTTATATGAAGAAGTCATAAAAGCTTTCTATAAGATGGCAGAAAAGCTCAGCGTCGCTGAAAAAGAGCGAACAAAGCTCGAATTGACGAGAGAGGAGTGGATGACAGGCATTTCTCACGATTTAAGAACGCCCATTTCGACTATTCAAGGCTATGGTCATATGCTTGAAAGTGGGCAGTATAAATGGACGGAAGCAGAGCTGAAAGAAATTGGTGAGACGCTTCGTCAAAAAGGAGAATATATGGTTGAGCTGGTAGAGGATTTTTCGTTAGCCTTTAAACTAAAAAATCAAGCTATTCCTTTAGAGGCTAAACCTTTAGAAATTAATCAACTTCTCCAAAATGTGGTGTTAAAGTTTGTAAATGATCGAACAATTCAGGATGTTCATTTTGTTTATAAACCTTTAAATGAAAAGGTTTTAGTAAAGGTTGATAAACGTTGGTTTGAGAGAATGCTTGATAATATCATTTTTAATGGAATCAAGCATAATCCACCTCATACTACTATTAAACTATCAATTTTTGTAGAAACAGACTTTATTTCTATCGAAGTGAAGGATGATGGAGTAGGAATGGATGAAACCGTACTTGAAAACCTTTTTGAGCGTTATTACCGGGGAACAAATACAAGTGAAAAAAAAGAGGGATCGGGTCTTGGAATGAACATTGCCAAAGCCATTTGTGAGCTCCATGGTGGCCATATTATTGTAAGGTCCGTTACTGGTGCAGGAACTACCATTACAATGAGGCTTCCAATTTTAAGATAGTCCCAAGAAAAGAGCATTGAAAATGCATTGTTTTGACGCGTTTTCAATGCTTTTCTTATGAATACTCACGTGAAGCATTGTATTTCAACGAATCAATGGTGTATCATAGGTGGGACTTCTATTGAAGGTGAAACGGATGCTTTACGCATTTATAATAGATGAACGACAAAGGAGAAAAGATATGAGTCAATTTATTGAACAGCTACAGCCTTTCTTGCAAGAAGCGTGGAAGAAGGCAGGCTTTGAACAGCCAATGGCTATCCAAACAAAAGCTATACCAGAAATTTTAAATAAAAGAGATGTAATGGGCGAATCGCCAACAGGTACGGGTAAGACCCTTGCTTATCTACTGCCAATTTTACATGACATTAAGCCAGGACCATCTCATATTCAAGCTGTAATCTTAGCTTCTTCTCATGAGCTTGTTATGCAGATTCATAGTGAAATTCAAACATGGGGGCAAGGAAGCGGAATTTCTAGCGCAGCGCTTATTGGTGGAGCGAACATTAAGCGTCAAGTGGAAAAGTTGAAAAAACGTCCTAACCTAATCGTTGGAACACCTGGCCGCATTCAAGAGCTGATTAAAATGAAAAAAGTGAAGATGCATGAAGTGAAAACAATCGTTATTGACGAAGCCGACCAGTTGTTTGTGTCTGAACATATTCAAACGGTACAAGGTATTGTTAAAATGGCTCCAAGTGACCGTCAGCTTCTTGTGTTTTCAGCCACGCTATCCCAGCATACGCAAATATTAGCTAAGGAATTAATGAATGACCCTCTTTTCGTTCAAGTAAATAGAGATGAACTTCCTGCTCCAAAAGTTGAGCATATGTATATCGTAAGTGAAGGTAGAGATAAGGTAGAAGTACTTCGTAAGCTTGCGCATCAGGGACCAATGAAAGCTCTAGCCTTTTTCAAAGGGATTGAAACGTTATCTACTTTTGAAGAAAAGCTGAAGTTTAAGAAGCTTAACGTAGGGTCGCTTCATAGCGAAACGCGAAAGCTTGATCGCTCAAAGGTTTTAACGTCATTTCGTAAAGGCGAGTTTCCAATCTTATTAGCGACGGATGTAGCGGCACGTGGCCTTGATATTAAAGAGCTGTCACACGTTATTCATGTAGATGTTCCTCAAAGTGTTGAACAATATGTGCACAGATCAGGACGTACGGGAAGATCTGGGGCTGAGGGAACGGTCATTTCACTTGTAACAGAGCGTGAAGAGAGAGAGCTAAAGCAAATTGCACGCGAGTTGAAAATTGAACTAGCAAAGAAAGAACTGTATATGGGTGAAGTTGTAGAAGAAGGTACAAAGCAAGAAAAAAGGCAAAGTTACAAGCCTAGAAAAAAGACAAATAACAAAACATCTTCTCATAAACATAGTAAAAAGAAATAATCTCTTTATTTGCTTTTCAAAAGAATTTTGATTGTGATAAAGTAATAAGAGTTTAAAAAGCAACGCCTATAAGCTAAAGGGCGTTGCTTTCTTTTGGGTAAAAAATCATATAGATATATTATCCTATTATTGAAAATAGTTTAAACGATGCATTTTGTTTTGGATAACCTTATTTTAACATTACTTTAAGAGACTTCTAATAATAAAGGAATAAGGACGTGGGATATTTTGATTGATGCGATGGATGACTTCTTTGACGATATGGATCGCAACAGAAAGCGAATGGAATATAATCGAGATGTTGAAAAGCTTGAGCTGTATTTAGAGACGGTCCAACAAATTATTAATCGTTTTGAAGAAATGCTATATGCCCTTCAAAATGCTCATCAACAGTATACTTCTGAATGGTCTGGCCGTTCGAAAGACTCTTATGAGAATGTTAATAATGAAATCTTACAGACAGCTTATCGGTTATATGACGTTCGAGACGAGCTATACCGCTCATTGCATCACGAAATGTTGAGGCTAAGAGAAGAAGCAGAGGCTATCTAGTAGGCTTTTAATATATGTAAATGAAACATATCGATAGGAAAGAGGGTGTATACATGGAAATTAAAGTGAATTTTGAAGACTTGGAGCGGTTTTCAGAGCGCATTAAGCACTCGAGAGGAGAAGCAGAAGATGCGTTGCAGCGTTTAAGCTGGGAATCCACGAATCTGCACTTTTTATCCGTGGCAAACGTTGAGTCTATTCTAAATTTACAAGAGGAAATTCAGCAAATTATTGGAAAAATTGAATCGCTAACTGAAAGTGCTTACCTCCTCGTTAGCGAAACAGCTGAAAAACTAAAAGAAGCAGATGAGCTATCCGGTGGTTGGACAGAGTTTTGGAGCAGCGTGTGGGACGGTGCCACAACGGGGGTTAAGGATACATGGGAAGGGATTAAGTCTCTTTCGGAATGGGGAACTTTTGAAACGATGCGAGCTGAAATTACGCAACCTTTAGAGACGCTAGACATGATGTGGGCATCACTTTCGAATTCATGGGAAGAAAAAGTAGCAAGCGGTGATTTGCATACTCGCACAGAGTTTTTCACATACGGTGTTATCCAAATGGGTTTAGGCATATTGGGTGGTAAAGGCCTTCAAAAAATAGAAGATAGAACAAATTTAGCTCAAAATCTAGATTTTGCAGGGGAATGAAAGGGAAAGTGAGAATTCCTTTATGAAAACTTGGAACGAAGAAGAATAGTTACTGCGCTCCATGCAAAGAAAGCGCGATGTAATTGATTGAAAATTTATGAAGTTTGAGGTGTAATAAGATCAGATGAATAAACGAGAAAAAGGCGGTCTGTACAAAAAACTGTTAACTAATCAACAAGTTTCTTTCTTACAGACGTTTAACGACTCAAAAAATATACAGCATGGAATTGAAAAATATGGGTAGTTCTTTTAATTCATTAGAAAAAGCTTTAATTGAAGCAATGAAAGATAATAGAGAAATTGGACATTTCTATAAAGAACTAATGAAAAGCAACCTGTTATGTATCGAAGTATCAGGTAATGAAAAGTCTGCTGACTTTTACAAGCGTGTACGAGTAATGGAAAAGAATCAGAAAATATATTTACCTGCCTTTTCATCTAATTATCCATTTGAGAAGATGTTAAAAGAAGAAAGAGCTGCAGTGATTAAATTTTCTGATTTATTGCAAGAGATAAACGAGAATACGGCAATTTTACTAAATCCAGATACCCCGCTTTCAAAACTTCTTATTCCAGAAGAATTAAAAATGCTAAAAGAAAATAAGAATCTTTTTAATTACTTTTCATCTTAAATAGAAGCTAACAAACTTTATCACAATTGTTAGCTTTTTTTGTATGATAAATGAACATATTTCTATTATGTAGGTATAATTGTCTCTGTTTATGCCATATTTACTGTGATAAAAATCATTGTTTTATAGGTTTTTTTGTAATTTTTTAGGGGTATATGTAGATATATATTCTTATTTTTTCTGGTTCTTACAAGTTCTCTTTGACCTTCAACCCTATTCTTTCTTACAATTAAAGTAAATCTATAACGATACATAAGGAGAGAAATCGATGTCAGGAATCATTCGTGTTACTCCAGCAGAACTTCGTGAAATGGCTGCTCGCTATAATAATGAAAGTGGGCAAGTTCAAGACCTAGTTGGCCGCCTTGATATGATGAGAAATCAATTACAAGATATGTGGGAAGGTGCTTCTAGCCAAGCATTTATCGCTCAATATGAAGAGCTAAAGCCATCTTTCGTGGAAATGTCGAATCTGTTAAACAAAATTGCTAAACAGCTTGATGATTCTGCAACCGTTCTTGAAGATACAGACAACCAAATCGCTAGCCAAATTCGCGGTTAATTTGCTCATACAAAGAGTGATAAGATAAAAAGAGCGCCCCATTTTTTTAGATGACGGCGCTTTTTCTATGTTTTGAGGTGAGATCATATGTATATTGAAGTGACCATCGATCTAAAACACTATACGGGTGAGCGGTTTGATTTGAGACTATCAGACTATCATTCTGTAAAAAAAGTGATTGAAATTGCATGGCAAGCTAAAAAAATTTCAAGTACACCAAAAGAAGGATACTGGGTTCGCGTTCCGAATAAAAACGTGGTATTTGCAGGCCATCAAAAATTAAATGAATGTGGCATTTCAAGCGGTGATTGCATTGAAATTCTTTGAAGGAGCTTACTAAAATGGCAGAAAAGAAACCGACTTACTTAGAAAGCTTATTAGAAGCGTCTATTATTCGTGATAAACAAGAAGGCTATACGTTTATTTTTCAAAAGGAAAAGATAAAGCTAAATGATGGCATAGAAGTCGATATGTTAAAGGAGATGCATCCAGATTTCATTCGTGAAATCATCGTAAATGAAGATGAGCTCCATGTGAAAATTCAGCCGTCCGAAGCTTTCGTTCCATTTTCCTTTTTTAAGAAAAAGACGGAAGAGCAAAAGTGGCAGTTTGCGTATCAGCTTGTAAAATCTATACAAAATCATGCTTTTACAAGATTTCACCTTGTAATTTGTCCAGAAAATTTAATGTTTGATGCAAGCTTAACACCTGCTTTTTTACACTATGGAATTAAAGAAAGCATTCCACCATACGAATATGACTCGGCTCGTGAGCTATCAGAAGTAAAAGCGACAATTGCTTCACTTGTTGATTCGAAATATAGCTTTATTCAGTATTTGAAATTGCACGAAACAATTGAGCTATCAGAAGTTGCTTCCAAACTAATGAAGGCTAACGACTTAAGTGAACTTTTAACGATTATTCGAGAACAGCTAAAGATAGTAGAAGAAGCGCGAAAAACCGTTATCACCGTTCCAAAGAAAAAGTGGACTATTTTTCGCTTTGCATCAATTGGTGTCACGGTGCTCTTAATTCCCGCTTTAATTTATACATTTTACTCCACATTTTTCTTGCAGCCAAAGCAAGAGGCTTTTGTAAATAGTAATGAAGCTTTTTTACAGCAGGAGTATAGCGGGGTCATTGAGCAGTTAGAAGATTATAAAGTAAAAGAAATGCCAAAGGTTGTTCAGTACGAACTGGCTTTAGCTTACTTAACGAACGAATCATTAAGTGAAGAACAAAAAGAAGTGATTCAAAATACAGTTACGCTTCAATCAGACGATAAATATTTAAGCTATTGGATTCATATCGGTCGAGGTGAAAATGAACAGGCTTTAGAAGAAGCACGCTTATTAGAAGATCGAAGCTTAATTTTATATGGTCTTTATAAATATGAAAATCAGTTAAAAGTAGATGAAAATCTTGCGAGCGATAAAAGAAAAGAGAAGCTAGACCCGGTTCAAAGTGAAATTGAAGAACTTGAATCACAGATTGAAGAAGAGAAGAAGCAAGCAGAAGAGTCAGCCAAAGAGGAGCAGCAGGAGAGCGAAAAGCAGCCTGAGCCTGCAGATAAGAAGCAGTCCGAAAAAGAAGCTGAGCAAAATAAAGATGAAAAGTCAGATGAAACCCCTGCTCCTAACTCAGATTCGTCGGATAAACCGGCATCCTAGGAGGTGGACAGATGAGTATTTTATGGATTTTTAGCGGAACCACTTATCAGCAGTTGCCGATCAACTGGGATAATTTTCGCCAAGCAACTGTAGGTAATAGTTCGAAAGAGACGGTGACTTTTTTCTCCTATCCATTTGAAAAAGGTGTCATTACTATATCAACAACAAAAGATCGAAAAATAGTTATTTCCCAAGGTAATAACGAACTGAGTCAACTGAGTTATTACGACTCGATTACGCTCCAAGAAAGCGATCAAAATCTTCGGTTTGTACTAAGTCCGGAAAAGTTGCACGAAGATACGTACTATATAGATTATTATCATGAGATTAACTTTTCCACCGTTGACGATACAGCCGATGTCTATCAGCCTAAAGAAAATCTAATTGTACATAACAGCAAGGAATTTTCTTTGCTAAAAACCAAAGCAATGTGGCGAATCATTCCAAAAGACGGTAACGTATTTGTAAACGGCCAGCATATTTCAAGTGTGACCGAGCTAAAACTTGGTGATGTGATTATGTGGGGAGCTGTTACAATTGAATTAATAGAACATGATTTATTAAAGGTTCATAGCTTTACTGAATTTTTCACGAAACTTCCTAAGTCAAAACAGCCTATTTCCGAAATGAAAAAGAAATATCCTATTTATCGTCGCACACCGCGGATGATTTATGAACTTCCCGATGAAAAAGTGCACTTATCGTTTCCAGCACAGGATAGCGATGATAATAATAGGAGCCTATGGCTTACAATCTTACCACCACTTGTTATGCTCCTCGTTATGGGGACTGTAGCCCTTATTCAGCCGCGTGGAATCTTTATTATTATTTCCGTGATGATGTTTACGACGACGCTTGTTGTCTCAACGGTACAGTATTTCAGAGATAAAAAGCAGCGTAAAAAGCGTCAAGAACGTCGTCGCCGTATTTACACGCAGTATTTAGAAAATAAACGTACGGAGCTTCAAGAGCTAGCTGAATCACAGGGAAGAGTGCTTCATTATCACTTTCCAACATTTGAGCGAATGAAGTATCTAACTAATCATATTTCTGATCGTATTTGGGAACGAACGCTAGATAGTAGCGATTTTCTTCAAATGCGTCTTGGTACCGGTACAGTACCTTCTAGCTATGAAATTTCCTTAAATACAGGAGATATGGCTAATAGAGAAATTGACGATTTACTTGAACAGTCTCAGCACATGGAAAAGGTATACCGCGAAGTTTCCCAGGCTCCAATCACTGCGAAATTAGAAAACGGAGCTATTGGCTTAATTGGTAAATCAAAAACCGTTAAGCGTGAGCTTCATCAGTTAATTGGTCAGCTGTCCTTTGCCCATAGCTATCATGATGTTCGCTTTATCTTTATCTTTGATGAAAGCGAGTATAAGGATTGGGAATGGATGAAGTGGCTTCCACATTTTCAGCTGCCTCATTCGTTTGCGAAAGGCTTTATTTATAATGAAAAAACAAGAGACCAGCTTTTATCGTCTATTTATGAATTATTGCGTGAGCGAGATTTGGATGAAGAGAAAGGAACTGGTGCGTTTTTACCTCACTTAGTATTCATTGTTACGAATCAGCAGCTTATTGCAGATCATGTGATTTTAGAATATCTCGAAGGAGAGCATCCGCACCTTGGTTTCTCTACAATCTTTGGAGCCGAAACAAAGGAAAGTTTATCTGATAATGTTCACACTCTTATTCGCTATATTAATGAACAAGAGGGAGACATTTTAATTCAAAAGAAAAAGGCCGTTAATATTCCATTTCAGCTTGATGAACACCGCAACGAAGATAATGAAGCATTTGCTCGCATGCTGCGGACGTTAGATCATCAAATAGGAATGACTAATTCTATTCCAGACAGTGTGTCCTTTCTTGAGCTATTCCAAGCAAAGGAAGTGGATGATCTGCCGATTGAGAAGAACTGGTATACGAATGAGTCGGCCAAGTCTTTGGCTGTACCAATCGGTTTAAAAGGCAAAGAGGATCTTGTGGAGCTGAACCTACATGAGAAAGCACACGGTCCACACGGGCTACTAGCTGGAACAACAGGTTCAGGTAAAAGTGAATTTTTACAAACATATATCCTATCGTTAGCAGTCAATTTTCATCCTCATGAAGTCGCATTTCTACTAATCGATTATAAGGGTGGAGGAATGGCGCAGCCGTTTAAAAACATGCCACATTTACTTGGAACTATCACGAATATAGAAGGTAGTAAAAACTTTAGTACGCGTGCTTTGGCGTCTATAAAAAGTGAACTTAAAAGGCGCCAGCGTTTATTTGATCAGTATGAAGTCAATCACATAAACGACTATACAGACCTGTATAAGCAAGGCGATGCGGAAGAGCCGCTGCCACATCTATTCTTGATATCGGATGAGTTTGCTGAGCTAAAAAGTGAAGAGCCAGAATTTATTCGAGAACTCGTCAGCGCTGCTCGTATTGGCCGTAGTTTAGGCGTTCACTTAATCTTGGCCACACAGAAGCCAGGTGGAGTCATCGATGAGCAAATTTGGAGTAACGCAAGGTTTAAAGTGGCTTTAAAAGTACAGGACGCAACAGATAGTAAAGAAATCTTAAAAAATGCTGATGCGGCTTCAATTACTGTGACAGGTCGAGGTTATTTACAGGTTGGTAATAACGAAGTATATGAGCTATTCCAATCTGCTTGGAGCGGGGCACCTTATCAGCAAGATGATGTATATGGAACGGAAGATGAAGTGGCCATTGTAACAGACTTAGGATTAATTCCACTCTCTGACGTATCATCACAGCAAACGAAAAAGAAAAGCGCTCAGCCAGAGATTGACGTAATCGTAGAAAGAATCGAAGAAGTCCAGTATAACTTAGGGATTAATCGATTAAGAAGCCCATGGCTACCACCGTTAGAGAATCGTTTATATCGCTCTGCTTTCAAAATAGAAGAGAGAGAGAAATTCTATATTGGATTAGTAGATGAGCCTGAAAAACAGAGCCAAACGCCATATGCATACGAAATGATGGAAGACGGCAATATCGGTGTCTTCGGTTCATCAGGTTATGGGAAATCATTCACTGCGATGACGCTTATGCTTAGCTTTGCAGAGTGTTATCAGCCAGATGAGCTACACTACTATATCTTTGACTTTGGAAATGGTACGCTGCTTCCATTACGCCAGCTTCCACACACGGCTGATTATTTCTTAATGGACGAAGGACGCAAAATTGAAAAGTTCATGAAGATTATTAAGCAAGAGCTGGCCGAGCGCAAGCAGCTATTCCAAAACAGAGAAGTAAGCAATATAAAAATGTATAACCGAATTAGTCAGGAGAAGCTGCCGCTTATCTTTATAACAATTGATAACTTTGATCTTGTAAAGGAAGAAATGCAAGATTTAGAAATGCAGTTTACCCAGCTTGTACGCGACGGCCAGTCGCTTGGCGTCTACATGATTTTTACAGCCACACGAATCAACTCAGTTCGTCAGTCGCTTATGAATAACTTAAAAACAAAGGTTGTTCATTATCTAATGGATAGTTCGGAATCCTATACGATTTTAGGGCGCATTCCTTATGCGCTAGAAGCGATACCTGGGCGTGCGGTTATTAAAACAGATACGTCTTATTTCTCACAAATGTTCTTGCCAGCTGAAGGTGAAGATGACTTCACGATTCTTGATAACATTAAAAATCAAGTTCAGGTTCTGAAAGAGAAATATGCAGATATTACACCACCAGAACAAGTGCCAATGTTACAACCTAAGCTTGTACTGCATGAGTTCATGACCGATCGTCGTATCGTACGAGAAAGCGGTGTTATACCGCTTGGGTTAGATGAAGAATTTGTTCGTCCAGTTCACTTAAACCTAGTCAAGAATAAACATTGTCTCATTCTGGGGCCGACACAAAAAGGCAAAACAAACGTGCTTAAAGTGATGCTACAAACGTCCCTTGCACAAGGAATTCATCAAATTGGTTTATTTGACGCAATTGACCGTGGCCTTTCTTCTTATGCTACGGAAGATGAAATTGCATACATTGAGACGAAAGAGCAGATTATGCAGTGGATAGAAGGAGCAGAAGTACGGCTCAAAAAACGAGAAGAGCGCTACTTGGAAGCGATTCATGATGGAACCGTTGGTGAGCTAACGTTTACACCGATACTTCTTGTAATTGATGGATTTGGACGGTTCCAGCAAACCATTGATACCTTGATGCAAGATCGTATTACAAAGCTTATTAAAAATTACAGCCATGTTGGCTTTAATATCGTTGCATCAGGAAGTCAAAATGACTTCTCTAAAGGGTTTGATGTATTAACGACTGAAATGAAGCAAATACGTCAAGCTGTGTTACTAATGAAAAAGTCAGAGCAAAACCTGATTAACCTAAACTATGACCGTAAAGAAGCAGATGTAAACCCAGGTTTTGGATACTATGTAAAAGACAATAAAGCAACACGTATTCAAATTCCCTTATGTATGAGTGAAAGGAAGGTTCTAATATGACGGAACAGCGAAAATATATGCTTAAAGTGATCGTAGCTGTCATTTTCATCTTAGGGTTTCCTTCCCTTTTCTTTCAATATATTGGTGATAACCCGCTGAAAGTAACTGAAAACGCAACAAGAGCCATAGCTGTTGTAAATGAGGATATTGGTGTGGAGGAAGAAAAAGGTGAAGAGCCTATTCGTTTTGGACAACGAGTAGCAGCCATATTAGATAAGGACTCAGATTACGATTGGACAGTCCTAAGTCGAAGCGCAGCTGCAAATGGATTACAAAGTGGTAAATATGATGCGGTAATTTATATTCCATCGAACTTCTCAGAGAATATTTTAACGTATGATCAAGAGAAGCCGAAGAAAGCCACATTCCAATACAAAGTTCAAAATCAATTAAATGCAGTTAATAAAGAAAAAGTTGTTCGTGAACTAGAGGATGCGACGGCCAAAGTAAATAATGATATGTCTTCTCTGTATTGGAGTTACGTATCGCAAGAAGTAGAAAAGGTTAGAGGCCAATTCGATAAAATTTTAGAAAAAGAGATTGCTTTCCAAAACACCATGGTAGCTTTCTATAAGCCTAATTCTAAAAATCTAGCTGGTGAAATTGATGATCAAAAGAAAATTCTTGAGCAAATTCAAACAAACGTAAAAAGTGCGCAAGAAGGCTCAAGTGAACGTAAAAATGATGTACAGCAGGTTGAAGAAAACTTAACAAATTTCATTGAATACGTTGAAGAATACAAAGTGTATCAAGAAAAACAAAAAGAAATGTTGTTAAAAGCTCAAACGGAAAGTGTGGGCGATATTCAAGAAGGAATTGCAACAATTTCTGAAGGGCAAAATGGTGATCGCGAGCAGTTTGAGAGTGAAGCAGGAAAAGTATTTGGGAAGCTTTCAACCGTGCAGCAGCAAATTGATGAGAACAAAGAAATGGTTGATAACTTGCAGGAAGCGACAGAAGATAAAACGTCTGGACAGCAAGATGAACTTAATCGTTTAAATCAGGATTTACTCAGCCAATACAGCCAAGTGACTGAGCAAACAACGCTAAATGAAGTGCAAAGTAAGCTGTCTACGCTTCGAAAAGATCTAGAGATACCACCTTCAAAAGGGGAAGAGGGTGAGACCCTACCGCCGATAGAAGATAATCCGGTCGTTCCTGAAGATGAAGAGGGTGAGGCGCCTCCAGAAGATAGCGAAGACTCTTATACAACGGTTCCTGTTGATTTAGAGAATCAACGTCAACAACTTCAAGGAATAAAAGACGACCTTCAAGCGTGGAATGAAAACCTTGCTGCGTTACCGGAAGAGGAGCAAAATGAACGTGTGGCCGACACACAACAAAAAATTGCAGACTTCTCTACACGCTTACAGGGCGTAAGTGACCAGTTGGAAAACGTCACGGTTGAAGTTCCGAAAGCAGACAATGACAATAATGGAAAAGAAGAACTGCAAAAGCAAATCAAAGAGCTGTTAGCTGTCAATGAAGCGCTAAGAGAAAGAGTTGCGCAGTTAGAAGAAATAAACAATCAGCCTAATGGTGATGTGCAAACTGTTGTTAGCATGATTACTAATAAGGAAGCCAAGATTTTATCGTCAAGTCAACTATCCGAAAGTAGAAAACAAAGGTTGGCTGAGCTGTTTGCTCCAGGTATTCAAACAGAGAATATGTCAAAGCTTTTCCAATATTATGGAGACCTTTCACAGTATGAACTAGCCTTAAATCGAGGTAATAACGGAGATCTTCAAGACGCTGTGTTACAAGATGAAGGTACCCGTCAGCGCATTCAAGCAATTTTGTATGGAGATGAGCAACCAAGCGTTATCCGTAAGCAGCTACAAAATAACTTATTATCAACAGCAGAAGGACTAGATTCATTCTCTTCATCTATGCAAGAGTTTACGGATTCTTATGGCCAGCTTATTGAAAGAGAGCAAGCATCTATTGTTGAAAGCTTATCAGCGCTTCAAGAAAAGGCAGGATCGATGAATGAGACGGTTCAAAGCGTAGCTTCTGAAAGTGCAGTTGAAGCTCCAACACAAGAGAATGCAGATGTTTCGAGTCTTGTGACTCTTCAAAAGAGTATGGGGCAAGAGTTAAAAGGAATGAATGATTTGATTTCAACTCTTGGTGAACGTCAATCAAGCGTTGTGGAGTATACGGGTGAACTGCAAGAGAAGGTTAATGAAGTACAAGATCAAGCAGATACGCTTAATAATAAATGGTCACAAAACGTAGATTCAACGAAGCTTGTGCGTGGCCAAGTATATCGCCTATTGAATAATACATTAGTAGATGGTCAAAACAATGACTATGTTTATGACTACTTAGCAAATCCCCTACAGGTAAGCGGTGAAGTACCAGCAGAAAAAACAAAGACTGTTCCACCGGTTGTGCTTCTTGTTATTATTCTTATCAGCAGTTTATTAATAGGTTACTTCAGTCATTACTACAAAAATGCACCCCTTTTAGTAAGAGGATCACTCTTTGGGCTACTGGTAATGATTGTTGGTTTAATGATTAGTACGTTTAGTTTAAATATTTACTCACTGTCAGGAGAAAGGGCAATGGAATGGTCTATCTTCACGATTGTACTGTTACTATTAGCTTCAACTCTTGTAAGAGGAGCTTTCCTAATTGGTAATTTCGTAGGTTGGATTATAACAGTGCTGATGATTTTATTCTTTATCACGCCGCTATTAAATCTAGCAATGCCGAATTTTAATTATGAAGATCCGGCTTCAAAAGTATATATGTCAATCCAGTACGAAACGACTTCTCTATTTGCAGAAGCGACTATTATTCTGCTTGGACTAACTGCTGTATTAACAGTTATCCCGTTTATCATTCGCATGCTCACATCCAAGGATAAACAAGCAGAAAGTGATGAAACGTATGAAGCATAATATAATCGGAAGAATCGCATTTATAGCGATTCTTCTCTTTCTATCTACGTCAAGTGCATACGCAGCGGATGATACGCAAACACAAGTTCAAGATGTAGCACCGAATATCTTTCAAGATGAGAAGATAAAACTTAATCCGGATTCTCTTGGTCAAACTAAAAGAGAAGTAGAAAACATTCCTGAGGAAATAATAGGAATTTCATTTACGAATGAAGAGAAAAAGCCTTCTCTAAAGAGCTCCTTATTTTTAAATGATTCAACAACAAATCACTCCA
Organism: Bacillus sp. 1780r2a1; assembly: GCA_024134725.1. NCBI lineage: Bacteria > Bacillati > Bacillota > Bacilli > Caryophanales > Bacillaceae > Bacillus > Bacillus sp. 1780r2a1. Next base: position 357,219 of record CP099863.1, read on the forward strand.
TTCAATCTCAAGTTGATAAATATGGTTTGTTTGCGTCACCTGAGTCACCTGTTCGGTCTTCACCAGTACAAGATGTACCGCAGGAAACAGGATTAAAACTACAGTGGGTATATCTATTATTGATTGGAATTGGATTGGTTTTATTATTTACAGTGCTTATTCCAAAATTAAAACCAGCTCAGATAAATGGGAAGAATAAATAAAAGACGCCACGTTCTCTATCAAAAGAACGTGGCGTCTTTTATTTATAAATTAACCTCGTAAGCGGCTAAATCCTTCATCCATTAAATAGTCTTCTGCTTCTTCATATGACTCAAACGCCGCTTCTAAATTTAAGCCTGCATAAATATTCCATAATGAATCTTCATGTACAAGCAATAATGTAGCTCCTTCAGGACCATGCCAGCGTTGTTCGCGCCCATCTCCGATTACCGCCTCTTCAATCATTTCCTGCTCAGGACGGTGTGAAAGACTATTAATTGACTGCTCGATAATTGTACGTAGCTCTTCTTGTGAAAAATCACGGATGTTTACAAGCCCTTTATCATTTGTGTCGTATTCAGAAAGGTGACCAGCATATACAAATCCGTTTCCGTTTGGATGCAAGTGATACACGATATTCTTTTTATCATAAACACTTTCATTGTATTGAAAATTTACGCGTCCAAGCGAAACATCTTTACGCTCTAGTTCAGAGAAAGACGTAATAACGGATAGTTTTTCGTCAAAAGTAAGCATTCATTAACCTCATTTCAAATTAGACTGTCTAGTCTATAATTTCTACATTCGGTTGATTATATCATACTTCATTTGAAAGACGCAGACCTTTTCTATGAGAAGAAAGACTTGTAAAGAAGATTGATTCCTTTTCCCTAGAAAATTTAACAAATTCCTACAAAAATTTTAACGTTTGAAATTTATAATAAAAAGAGTCAAATAATAACTCTATAGGGGGAAAAAATGTTGAAAAAAAGTTCAGCTCCTTTATACAAGGTACTGTTTCTAGTTACTCTATTAGTAGCACTAGTCATTAGCGGTCTGCCACTGCAGCATTCAAAGGCTGCTACTGCGATTGGCGTCTCACAAGCTGTCTCATTACAAAATAACGCAATTCAAACAGTAGAAGGATACGTTGTCGGGCAACCAACTAGTACAACCACAGTTTTAACTAGTAATTATCCAAACGACTATGCACTAGCAATTGCGGATACACCAACTGAAAATAATCCAGCTAAAATGCTTTATGTTCAAATTCCTTCTACGTTTCGTTCAGGCTTTGGACTCCAAACGAATCCAACGCTAAAGGGAAAGAAAATTTCAGCAACTGGGAATTTAACAGCTTATTTTTCACATCCAGGCTTAAAAAATGTAACGATGATGTCAAAGGAAACAAGCGGTACGACTAATCCAACGGAACCAACCAATCCACCTGCTTCGTCGGTTGAAGAATACTATTCATCTGCTGAAGGAAAGACGGGTACTGCATTGAAATCAGCATTACATAATATCATTGATGACCATACAGAAATCTCATATTCAGCAGTATGGGATGCACTTCGCAAAACAGATGAAGATCCTAATAACTCAAATAATGTAATCTTACTGTATACTGGGCGTTCTCAAGGGAAGTTTACAAATGGTACAGGGATAAATGATTGGAACCGCGAGCACGTGTGGGCAAAATCACATGGTGACTTTGGGACAACGATGGGAGCAGGAACAGACATTCATCATCTACGTCCAACAGATGTTACAGTTAACAGCACGCGTAACAATTTAGACTTTGATAATGGCGGCAAAGAGCATACTGAAGCGCTAGGCAACTATTATGACAGCGATTCATGGGAGCCCCGCGATGCAGTAAAAGGTGACGTGGCACGTATGCTATTTTATATGGCTGTCCGTTATGAAGGGGATATAAGCGACGAACCAGATTTAGAGTTAAACAACTTAGTGAACAATGGAAGTGCTCCGTATCATGGGAAGCTATCAGTGTTGTTACAGTGGCATCAGCAGGATCCTGTAGATGCTTCAGAGCGCCGTCGTAATGAGATTATCTACTCAGATTATCAGCATAATCGAAATCCATTTATTGACCATCCTGAATGGGTAAGCGCTATTTGGAACTAACAAGATAAGAAATCAGTGCATGACTCTTCATGCACTGATTTTATTTTTCTTAGCAACAGGATTTAAAAAAAAGAAGCCGAATATAACCTATTGGATTTAAAAAATAGGGGGAATTGTATGTACAAGCCAATTAAAAAGTTTGCATCACTTATTGTTTTGTTAAGTTTTGTTACCGCTTTCATATTAGCGCCAACCAATAGCCAAGCGGCGGTAAATGGACAGTCGTTTAACTCGAATTACAAGACCTACTTGATGGCACCGCTAAAGAAAGTAACGGAGTTTACTACGTGGGAAGCTTTTGAAAATGACCTTCGCAAGGCAAAGCAAAATGGGTTTTACGCCGTGACAGTAGATTTTTGGTGGGGAGATATGGAGAAAAACGGTGACCAGCAGTTTGACTTCTCTTATGCACAGAGGTTTGCACAGGCAGCTCGAAATGCTGGAATAAAAATGGTGCCGATTATCTCGACACACCAATGTGGTGGAAATGTAGGAGATGACTGTAACACACCTCTTCCTTCATGGATTTGGAATACTAAAACGGATGATAGCCTATATTTCAAATCAGAGACAGGTACAGTAAACAAAGAAACAGTAAATCCATTAGCGACAGATGTGATTACAAAACAGTACGGGGAGCTATACACAGCGTTTGCGCAAGCGTTAGCACCGTATAAAGACGTTATTCCAAAGATTTATTTATCAGGGGGACCAGCTGGTGAGCTTCGCTACCCTTCATACACAGCTGCTGATGGCACAGGCTATCCTTCTAGAGGGAAATTTCAAGCATATACTAATTTTGCAAAATCAAAATTCCAAACGTGGGCTGTTAACAAGTATGGTTCGTTAGCAGGTGTAAACCAAGCATGGGGGTTAAATTTAACATCTATATCGCAAATTTTACCGCCTTCAGATGGAAATCAGTTTTTAAAGGATGGATATAGCACAAACTATGGAAAAGATTTTCTAGAATGGTATCAAGGAGTTCTGCAAGACCATGCGAAGCGTATTGGAGCATTAGCTCATCAAGCATTTGATCCGGTGTTTAATGTACCTGTAGGAGCTAAAATAGCAGGAATACACTGGCAATATAATAACCCAACAATGCCTCATGCTGCTGAAAAGCCAGCGGGTTATAATAACTACAGTACATTATTAGACTCATTTAAAACAGCCAAGCTAGATTTAACGTTTACATGCTTAGAAATGGTCGATAGCGGCACATATCCTGAATATTCAATGCCAAAAACGTTGGTAAAAGAAGTTGCAAGCCTAGCAAATGCAAAAGGGATTGTGTTAAATGGTGAAAATGCTTTAAGTATCGGAAGTGAAGAGCAGTATAAACGCGCAGCTGAAATGACATTTAACTATAACTTTGCGGGCTTTACGCTTTTAAGATTCTATGATGTTATTAATAACTCAACACGTATGAGTCAGTTTAATCAGTATTTAAATATAAAACCGATTGCACAAACCATGGTTGTTAAAAATGCACCTACAGCGCCTGGAGAGAGTGTTTACATCGTCGGAGATCGTCCTGAACTTGGACAGTGGGACACAACTGCTTATCCAATTAAGCTCTCTTACAACTCAACGTACGGAGATTGGAGAGGAACTGTTAATTTCCCAGCCGATCGAAGCGTTCAGTTCAAAGCGATTATCAAGCGATTAGATGGCTCAGTAAAATCATGGCAACCAACCCAGCAGTATTGGAATGTCCCAGGAACATCTACAACATATACGAATAACTGGTAAAAATCAAAGCACCCACGCTTTAACGTGGGTGCTTTGATTTTATTTCCAATTCTCTTTAATAAACTCATCGCGGCCAGATTTAGCACGATCTTCTTTATAGTGTTTAGGGTTTTTCTTATGAAAATCTTGGTGATAGTCTTCCGCTGCGTAGAATTCAGAGGCAGGAAGAATCGCTGTCACGATAGGATCCTTAAAGCGACCGCTGTTAGCAACGGCTTGCTTTGATTCTTCTGCTTCAATGCGTTGTTGTTCAGTATGGTAAAAAATTGCTGTTCGATACTGAGGACCACGATCTTGGAACTGACCGTCTGGATCAGTAGGATCAATTTGTGGCCAATAAAGATCTAATAAGCGCTTATAAGGAAATACGTTCGGATCAAAAGTGATTTGTACAGCCTCATAATGGCCGGAAGTACCTGATTTTACCTGTTCATAAGTTGGATTGTCTACGGTACCACCTGTGTATCCTGATACAATACCATGAATGCCTTCTAGTTCATCAAAAGGTGTAACCATACACCAAAAGCATCCACCTGCAAATGTTGCTTTTTCCATATAAATCCCTCATTCTCTTTATAATTATGTTCTGTATTATAACAAAACAGAGCTCATAGAGCGAATAATTAATTTACCTAATAGGTTGTTGGCAAGGAAGAATTTATGTAGCAAAAAAACAGTTAGCTATGAATAGTTGAGAATGCGGAAGAGTAAAGAAGAAAAAAGTGATAAAATAAAAAGGATATGTGCCTAGCTTATATACCTGCTAGCAGTCAGTTATGCATAATCACAAGCGTACTAAATTCGTTTTTATAAGTCACATAAGAAGTATAAACTGAATAAGTGCCTAGTTATCCACAAAAGAAGTGGATAAATATGAATAAATATACAATAGGAGAGTAAAAAATGATACAAGATAACCTCATCCTAGAGCATTATGGATTAAATGAGCTGAACTTTGAAACAATTAAAAGCTATCGAGATAAGTTTGCAGCAGTAAAGCCGGATCATCCTTGGAACGTCCTTGAGACTAAAGAGTTTCTTTATAAGATAGGGGCATGGGGGAAAGCGAGAGACACTCATAAAGAAGGTGTAACGCTTGCGGGGCTGCTTATGTTTAGTGAAGAAAGAATGATCACAGAAGTTTTACCACAATACTTTTTAGAGTATCGAGAAAGTGATGTACAAGGTGGATGGAATGAGCGGTTTACGTCCCAAGACGGTACGTGGTCTGGAAATCTATATGACTTCTACTTTTATGTTACAGAGCAGATTCATAAACACCAGCAAAATAGTGAGATCGCTTCCTCATTAGTTGAGGTAGTGACGAATATGTTACTGCATGCAGACTATAATGGAGAAGGTGGATTAACATTCGAATACAATCAGCATAGCTGTGTATTCTCTAATCCAGGTTTATTTCGAATCCCTGTGGATAAAGTGTTCATAACCAAGATGAGTAATTTAAGAAATCCACATTTATTTAAGCTCTTTCGGCTACTAAATTTATGTGAACGTTCTGGCAGTGGCTTAACGGTTCTTCACGATAAATGGGAATCATATGGCTACAAGCTTCCAACCATTGATCAAGATGTCTATCTAAAGAGGACAACACTCACTCTACCTATGTCTTTTCTAGAAGGACAAAAAGAGATTGAAAATCTAAAGAATGCAACTCTATCGTTTAATAGCAATACGGGAAATAAAACAGAAGATGTCGAATCGACCGTGGAATTTGTTGAAAAAAGAAGCTCCTATAATAAAGTTGAAAACTCCTACAATAAAGATAAAACGCCTTTAATAGAGGAGTTAGAAGGATTAAATAGAGGAGTTATTCCTGTTATTAAAGGAGATAACCCCTATAATAAAGAGGTTAAGTCCTATAATAAAAACAAATACTCCTATAATAAAGAAGAAATTCCAATTTCAAATTTAGAAGATGAAAATAGTGTTTTATGGAATCTAGCTGAAATAGCAAGGCGTAAAAAGCGTCTAAGCCCAGTCAAAATGGAAGAAGTAATTGTTTCTCTTTGTGAACAACAGCCTCTTATGCTGAAAGATTTGGCTCACTTACTAGATCGAACGCCTGATGGAGTAAGAAACAATTACTTATCTAAAATGTTGCGCAAAGGCAAACTTCAGCTTAAATATCCTGAACAGCCTAACCATCCAAAGCAGGCTTACTTAATAGAAGATCATAAAAGGGAGGAATAAGTGTGAAGTGAAAAGTTGTTGGTTTACTTGTAGGAATGTTCGCTTTATTGAGTTCAATGAGTTGTGCTGCTAGCAGTGGTGAAGAAGTATATGATTCCTCTTTTTCAACATGGCTGTGGGATACGACGCGGATTGAACAGGATCCAGCGCAGCTAGTAAAAGATATTCAAGAAAAGCGAGTAAATCGTGTATATCTGCAAATTAACTCTGAGATACCTATCTTGGCCTATCAACGCTTTATAAAAGCCGCAAGCAGTAGCGGAATAACTATTTACGCTTTAGATGGTGATCGTACATGGGCAACATCAGGTCAATCAGATTATGAAGCTTTTTGGAAATGGATTGGACGCTACCAAGAAGAAGTAGCAGTTGATGAACGCTTTAAAGGCGTTCATCTAGATGTTGAGCCGTATTTATTGTCAAATTGGAAAGAGAATCAGACGCAAATTGTTCGTGCATACGAAGACATGATAAGAGACGCTGCTGATCAATCTAAAGCGCTTCAGATGACAATAGGAGCTGATATTCCATTTTGGTTTGATGAAATCGATTCAATCACTGAATCAGATAGCCTTGCTTACTCCGTTATTAAGATGGTTGATGAAGTAACAATAATGGCTTACCGCAATAAAGCAAAAGGAGAAAATGGGTTTATTGAGCTTACAAAAAATGAGCGTAGGTGGGGCTCATTGCTTTCAACTTCTATTGAAATTGGATTGGAAACCATGCCTTCAAAAGAAGGGAAGTTTATTTCGTTTGCTTCTAAAGGCGAGTCAACTATGATGCAAGAAATTCAAGAAATGATCTCTATAGTAGGTGATACATCCACTCGTTTCAGCATTCATCATTTTGACAGTTGGGTGAATATGAAAAAATAAGCCGGCTAGCTATTAAAGCTAACCGGCTTGTCCAATTAGGGGAGAATATGATTCTAGTATGGTCGGATGTAGAGAAATTTATACATAGCGTATTCATAAAAACTAAAAAAAGTAACCATCCGAAAATGGTTACTCGATACAAAGGGGGGGGAACTTACTAATAGCATTCCCGCTTTTGTCCTTTATATGCACATGGTGATGAAAAAATTAAAATAATTTTGTTGTCCACGTTTCACAGTTCCATACGTCCGTTACAACGTCTTCATAAAACTCAGGTTCGTGACAAATAAGCAGAATACTTCCTTTGTATTCTTTTAAAGCACGTTTTAATTCTTCCTTAGCATCTACGTCTAAGTGGTTGGTAGGCTCATCAAGAACAAGAATGTTGGTTTCATTGTTAATAAGCTTACAGAGGCGAACCTTTGCTTTCTCTCCACCACTTAATACCTCAACTTTACTTTCGATATGCTTCGTTGTTAAACCGCATTTTGCAAGTGCGGCGCGAATTTCATACTGCGTAAAGTGGGGAAACTCGTTCCAGACTTCTTCAATACATGTGTTATAGTTGGCTGTTTTGATTTCTTGTTCAAAGTAGCCAATGTGCTGGTAGTCTCCTTTTTCAACAGAACCAGACAACGGTTTGATTTCACCTAAGATACTCTTTAAGAGCGTTGTTTTACCAATTCCGTTGGCACCAGATAATGCGATTTTCTGACCACGCTCCATGCGAAGGCTCAGTGGTTTTGATAGAGGCTCGTCATATCCGATGACTAAATCGGTTGTTTCAAAAATTAGCTTGCTGGATGTACGTGCAGGTTTGAAGTTGAATTCTGGTTTCGGACGCTCTTGAGCAAGCTCAATAACCTCCATTTTATCAAGCTTCTTTTGTCGAGACATAGCCATGTTTCGTGTCGATACACGAGCTTTGTTGCGAGCAACAAAATCTTTTAAATCAGCCATTTCTTGCTGTTGCTTTTTGTAAGCCGCTTCTAGCTGCTGCTTTTTCATTTCATAGATTTTCATAAAATCATCGTAGTCACCTACATAGCGATTCAACTCTTGATTTTCCATATGATAAATAAGATTAATAACGCTATTTAAAAATGGAATATCATGCGAGATTAAAATAAATGCATTTTCGTATTCCTGTAGGTAACGTTTCAACCATTCAATGTGTTGCTCATCTAAATAGTTGGTAGGCTCATCGAGTAAAAGAATTTCTGGCTTTTCTAACAAGAGCTTCGCAAGAAGGACTTTTGTACGCTGTCCACCACTTAAATCTTGCACATCACGCTCTAATCCGATATCTTCTAAACCTAATCCTCTAGCAATTTCTTCAACCTTAGCATCAATGACATAGAAATCATTATTCGTTAACAAATCTTGAATTGTGCCTACTTCTTCAAGAAGCTTCTCTAGTTCTTCAGGAGAGACGTCAGCCATTTTTTCATATAATCCGTTCATTTGTGCTTCTAAGTCGAATAGGTATTGAAACGCGCCTTTTAAAACATCACGAATCGTTAATCCCTTTTCAAGAGAAGTGTGCTGGTCGAGGTAACCAACGCGAACTTTTCTAGACCATTCAACTTTCCCAGCATCCGGCTCGAGTTTTCCTGTAATAATGTTCATAAATGTTGATTTACCTTCGCCATTTGCTCCGATTAAACCTACGTGTTCACCTTTTAACAGCCGAAACGAAACATCATTAAAAATTGCGCGATCACCAAAGCCATGACTTAAATTTTTAACCGTTAGTACGCTCATGTTTACACACCTTTTCTATTTAAAATCAATCGATGATTGTTTATCTATCAGTAATCCACCCCCGATTATAGCGAAATTAGAGCGAGAAATCTATGCTAATATTATGACATCCAGTAACATGAGGTGTTTAAATGCTTGTTTTAGAAAAATAGAATAGATAAATGGTTTGGACTCGATTGTTTCTATTTCATCCTTCATAATAAGAAGCATGAATATAGGTTAACGCAAAGGGGAGAGGACAGTGGAGCTTCAAAATATTTTGGTCACAAGCCGCATGTATAAAGAATTAGAGAGTATCATTGAAAAAGAAGATAAGCGAGGAAAAGCTTTTCGATATGTTGATGAAAAACATATAAAGGATGAGGACTTAAGGTGGGCAGATGCTTATGTTAGTTTTTATCCTGTTGAAAACTTTGCTTTTCATCAGTTAAAGTGGGTTCATTCTCTAGGGGCAGGTGTGGATCGCTATGTTCAATTAGATAGCTGGAAAGAAGATGTACTTTTGACACGCACTGTTTGTTCATTTGGAGAGAGAATGAGCGAGTATTGTTTAAGCTATATGCTGAGTGAACTTCAGTACCATGCTGCTTTTCAAAAAGCGCAGAATAAAAAGAAATGGCAACCATTGGAACCCATTTTATTATCAACCCAAAAAGTTGTTATTTATGGAACTGGTGAAATTGGACAGGCTATTGCAGAGATGTTAAAACAGTTTGGAGTCCACGTAACGGGAGTTTCTCGAAGCGGCACAAGAAATCAACGCTTTCATCAAGTTGTGACAGCTGGTGATGAAGCATCGTATTTACAAGAAGCAGATTGGATTATTAACACACTGCCGCTAACGCCTGAAACGAATCATATGTTTAATGCGGAGTGGATGAATATTTTACAAAGTGCATACTTTATTAATGTAGGAAGGGGCGCAACAGTTGATGCGGTAGCACTTATAGAAGCGATCAATAAGAGAAAAATTAAAAAGGCCTTTTTAGACGTATTTGAAGTAGAACCGCTACCTGAATCTGATATGCTATGGGAGCATAAAAACATCGTAATCACGCCTCATATTTCAGCTGTTACAACGCCTGAAGAAGCAGTTGCTTGTTTCTTAGACACCTTAGACAGAATTGAAGCGGACAAACCTTTAGAAAATAAAGTAGACCTTAATCGAGGATATTAACGTATAAAATAAACATTGTAAAAAGCTTTTAATTCAAGGTAATGGTATACTGAAGAATGCTTACGGTTTAACAAAAGCAAGAAGTTGTTCTTCTAGGAGTGAACAAAATTGAACAAACAAGACTTGATGATAAAAGCGAGTGAATTTATTCACCTTTGTTATACAGAGCTTGATAGAACCCACGAAACTGCTGAGCGTTTAGCGCAGATTCAAAGAGAAATTGAAGAAACAGGAACGTATACTCATACATTTGATGAGCTTGAACATGGTGCCCGAATGGCTTGGAGAAACAGTAATAAGTGTATTGGGCGCTTGTTTTGGCAGTCTCTTCATGTGTTTGATGAGCGTGAAGCATCAACTGTTGAAGAAGTACGCGATGCTCTTTTTAAGCATATTGAGTATGCAACTAACGATGGGAAAATTCGCTCAACAATTACAGTTTTCAAACCAAAAATAGGTGAGAAAGAGCCGGTACGAATCTGGAATCACCAGCTTCTGAGGTACGCGGGCTATGAAATGGAATACGGCCAGCTTGGTGATGCGGCATCCAATGAGTTTACAAAAGTGTGCCAAGAGTTAGGTTGGGAAGGGGCAGGTACGCACTTTGATTTACTTCCTTTAGTTATTCAAGTGGATGAGAAGAAGCCACAATGGTTCTCGATTCCTAAAGAACTTGTCAAGGAAGTCATTATTACACACCCAGAGATAGCAGAATTTGCTGACCTACAGCTTAAATGGTATGGAGTGCCAATGATTTCTGATATGAAGCTAGAAATTGGTGGAATTGAATATGTTGCAGCACCGTTTAACGGCTGGTATATGGGTACAGAAATTGGTGCACGTAACTTAGCGGATACAGATCGTTATAATATGCTTCCTAAAGTGGCTTCTATTATGGATCTAGATACTCGCTATAATGCAACGTTATGGAAGGACAAAGCGCTTGTTGAACTAAATGTGGCCGTCTTGTCTTCTTTTAAAGAGCAAGGGGTCAGCATTGTTGACCATCATACAGCTGCTCAGCAGTTTCGCTTATTTGAAGAGCGTGAAGAGAAAAATGGACGAGAAGTAACGGGGAACTGGACTTGGCTCATCCCACCCGTTTCACCAGCAACTACGCATATTTTTCACAAGCCTTATAAAAACAAGGTGCTGTCACCAAATTATTTTTATCAGAAAAAACCATATTAAAAGCCACGAGAGTATGATTTCTCGTGGCTTTTATTTTCTTATAGAAAGAATATGTTCTTTATTTAGCGGTTTGACGTTACCAAAGCCGCGGAAAATTAGTTAATGGTTATGCTTATCTTTTGTGCTTATCAAGTAGATTAGCAAGTACATACGTTTTGTACTTTTCAATTTTACGTCCTTCATGGTGTCGTACACCATTTCGTTTTAATTGTTCAACGTACCAACCTTTACTTCCTACGTGCATCCTATAACACCCTTTCTTCTCATTTGTAGTTACACAGCTGAACAGAATGAGGTTCATTGTCTGCTTGAATGGAAGAGCTTTGTCTTTCCAATCTGTGTGCCATTGTAACATCTTTTAAAATAAGAAAAAAGGGGGTGAAATCAATTTTTTAATCGAGCTGCTGACGGGATAACAATAAGAAATTTAGTTCATCTTTATTTGTGATTAAGTCTTCAAGCGTATAACTATCAAGTACTTTAATAAAAGCCTGCATAGCCTCGTAAAGCACATGTTTAAGCTTACATGAAGGAGAAATGGTGCATTTATTGAGTTCATTGTTAAAACATTCAACAATATGAAAGTCTTCTTCAGTTTGGCGCACGACGGAGCCAATATTAATTTCTTTAGGGTTTTTTGCCAATCGAATGCCGCCTTTACGTCCGCGAATCGTCTCTATTAATCCAAGCTTTCCTAGTTCATGAGTTACCTTCATAAGGTGATTTTTTGATATTTGATAAGCATCGGCAATTTCTTTAATATTGCTTAAGCTTTGACGATCTCGAACAGCTAAGTAAAGCAGCACACGTAATGAATAGTCTGTATACTGTGTTAGCCTCATAGTCTCACGCTTCTTTCTTCACCAACTGTAGTAATCATATCATGCCTGTTTGCGAGAGGAATAGCAAGTTGCTCTTTTTTATACACATCACTAATTTGTGAATTATTTATTACGCTTTTCAGAAATAGCTATTTTTTTCAAAAATTTTAGGTTATTATAAAGATGTATTTTTGATACATCTTTATAATTTAAAACATATATATTAAATATATCTTTTAGGGGGACAACAAAATGAATCAGCATGAAATTGATATTGTGAAAAGTACGGCTCCTATTTTAGCTCAGTATGGTGAACAAATTACAACCTGTTTTTATCGCAATTTATTTGAAGCTCATCCTGAGTTATTAAACGTATTTAATCGTACAAATCAAAGAACAGGGCGTCAACAAACTGCTCTTGCTAACACGGTGTATGCAGCCGCACAGCATATTGATCAGCTCCACGTATTAGTTCCGGTTGTGAAGCAAATTGCACATAAACACCGAAGCATTGGGGTGAAAGCTGAGCATTATCCAATTGTAGGTGAGTTTTTACTTGGTGCTATTAAAGAGGTCCTTGGAGACAACGCAACTGATGATATTTTGGAAGCTTGGAAAGAAGCATACGGAGAAATTGCTGCTATTTTTATCACTGTTGAAAAAGAGATGTACAAACAAGCTGAGCAAACTGATGGTGGATGGGGTGATTATAAACCGTTTGAGGTTGCTAAGAAAGTTAAAGAGTCGAGTGATGTGTATTCTTTTTATTTAAAACCAGTGGATCAAAATCCGTTACCTTCCTTTGTACCAGGACAATATGTAAGTATTCGTGTTCAAGTGCCTTCAGAAGAATATACGTCTATTCGTCAATATAGTTTATCTCATACTTGGGAGCAATCGTACTATCGCATTACGGTAAAAAGAGAGCTGCACGTAGAAGAAGGAAAGGTTTCAGCTTACTTACATGATCACTTAGAAGTAGGTGGCCAAATTGAAGTGAGCGCGCCTGCTGGTGACTTTGTTTTAGAAGGAAGTTCAGGACAGCCAATCGTCTTAATTAGCGGAGGAGTTGGCATAACGCCAACAATGTCAATGCTGAAAAAAGCTATTGAAGAGCATCAAGATGTTACGTTTATTCATGCAGCTAGAACGAAAGAACAGCATATTTTTAAAGAGGAGCTAGAGGAGCTTTTCGCTAAGCATCCGTTTAGCTACCATGTAGCATATAGTGGTGGGGATGTAGATGCTGACAAAACGTATGACCAAAAAGTTGGACGTATTACTCAAAAGGATTTACAAAAGTGGTGCAAAGACCCAGAAGCTTCTTTTTATATTTGTGGCTCACCATTCTTTATGGAAGAAATGATTAAAAGCTTAAAGATAATAGGAGTGAAAAGGAAAAACATTCATTTTGAAGCCTTTACCCCTAAAATGAGCGTAGCGATAGCTGAATAAATTTATGTAGAACGGGTAAAAAGCTAACAGGACTATAAACTGCTAGCTTTTTTGGTGAAAGGGAGTTTTTGAATGAATGAACAAGTATATGATGTGATTGGAATTGGTATTGGTCCATTTAATTTAGGACTTGCTGCGTTAATCGAGCCGGTTGAAGAAATAAGTGCAGTGTTTTTTGATAAAGAGGAGAACTTTGAATGGCATCCAGGTATGTTAATTAACGGAACAGATTTGCAAGTACCATTTTTAGCAGATTTAGTTACGTTTGCTGATCCGACTAGTCCCTACACGTTCTTAAATTATATCCATAAGCAAAAGCGGATGTATCCATTTTTCTATTTTAATCGATTTGATATTCCAAGGCAGGAATATAATGAGTATGCTAAGTGGGTAGAAGCTCAGCTTAATTCGTGCCATTTTCAACACGAAGTTGTTGATGTAAAGGATCACGAATATGGATATGAAGTAACGGTGAAGCAGACGAAGAGTAATAAAGAAGAGCTATTTTATGCGAAGCATGTGGTGCTAGGAACAGGTGCAGTCCCGTTCGTACCAAAAGGCCTTAAGTATTCCTTGGGAAATGATGTTGTACATAGCAGTTCATATTTACAACACAAAAAACATTTGCAAGAAGGGCATCATATTACCGTCGTTGGTTCTGGTCAGAGTGCAGCAGAGATTTTTTATGATCTTTTAGAAAATCAGCCTACATATGGCTATCATTTGAGCTGGTTTACCCGCTCTTCAAACTTTCAGCAATTGGATCAGTCAAAGCTTGCTCAAGAGCTATTCTCACCAGATTATGTTCAGCATTTTCACAGTCTACCTTTTAAAGAAAGAATGCAAGCATTAGAAGATTTAAATCCTTTACGAAATGGGATTGAAGCTTCTACTCTTCAGCACATTTATGATTTAATGTATCATCGCTCAATTCAAGGTGAGGTTCCAGTTACGATCCGAGCTTCAATCGAAGTAAAAGGAATAACAAATAAAGGTGGCTATCATTTACATTGCCGCCAAAAGCAAACGAATAAAGAATTCTCTTATGAAGCTGATCGAGTGGTTCTTGCAACGGGTTATAAGCCACATGTACCAAAGTGGATGGATAGATTTCATCATGAAATTGAGTGGGAAGATGATAAACGCTTTAAGGTAATGAAAGACTATCGTTTGCAGTTCAAAACTCCTCGTGACCATCACATATTTACATTAACAAATATTGAACACTCCCATGGTTCAAGCGCAACAAACTTAGGGTTATCTGTTCAGCGCAATCAATGTATCATTAATACAATTGCGGGGAAAGAAATTTATCCTGTTTCCTTTAACACGACCTTTCAACAATTCAATTTACCTGAGTGAGAGTGTGACCTAATTACATGAATGCTTCTCTAAAGAAGAATCGGGACTGTTTTAAATAAGTTAAGTTGTTAGAACACGTTCGTTTCATTTTACTACAGGCACTCGTTTTCCGCGGGGAAGAACCTTATCCTCCCCGCTTTGATGCGGGGTCTCAGTTTTTCCTCTAGTTCCCGCAGAAGTCGCATGTCCTACGCTGTATTCCGCGCTTTTCTTAAACTTGTTTTCCAAGTCAACAAATAATGGAATTATAAAAAAAGAGATAACTCTCAATCGTTTAGATATATGATTGAATGAAAGACCTATGAACCAGCCTCATTTTTATGAAAAATGTAAGTGTTTACAGTTAAAAACTTACTTTGTCTTTTTATCTTTTTTCGGTATAATGACATAATTGTGTTCAATAAATCAGGAGTTTTGTCTCAGTATTGTCAAAGGATATGGTTCGGTGTCTATCGCATCGACACTTCTACCTTCTACTTTGAGATAACAAAGTAGAAGGTAGAAGTGTGGATAAAACATACATGTTGATTTAACCATTATAGTATTTGAGGTGAGTAGAAAAAGTGAACATATCAGAATTTGTAAACAGCATAAATGGTTTTTTATGGGGACCATTTATGATTACATTTTTATTGGGAATTGGTATTCTTTATACGTTTCGTTTAGGGTTTATCCAAGTAACAATGCTCAAGCAAGCATTTGTTCAAACGTTTGGCGGAATGTTTAAAAAGAACCCCGATAATAAAGATGGAATATCTCCCTTTCAAGCGTTGGCAACATCAGTTGCTGCTCAAGTTGGAACAGGGAATTTAGCAGGTGTGGCAACAGCCATTGCTCTTGGAGGGCCTGGGGCCATCTTTTGGATGTGGATTAGCTCATTTTTCGGCATGGCCACGATTTTTGCAGAGGCGGTTCTTGCGCAAAAATATAAAGAAGAAAAAGATGGCCAGATTGTTGGAGGACCGGCTTATTATATCCGAAAGGGCGTAGGGAGCAAATGGTTAGCAGGCTTTTTTGCCGTGTCTATTATTATTGCGCTCGGGTTTATCGGAAATATGGTGCAGTCAAACTCCATTGCGGCATCATTTGATACGTTTAATATTCCACGCGTCGCTGTAGGAATTGTTGTTGCAGTGCTAATTGGCTTTATTATTTTTGGTGGAATTCAGCGGATCGCAAAAATTGCTGAGTTTGTTGTGCCGTTTATGGCGCTCTTCTATATAGGAGGAAGCTTAGTTATCGTATTTGCAAATTTCTCTGGAATCGTGGATGCATTTGTATTAATCGTAGAATCAGCGTTTAACCCCACTGCTGCCACTGGCGGTGTTATCGGGGCAACGATTAAAGAAGCGATTCGCTATGGGGTTTCAAGAGGTCTATTTTCGAACGAAGCAGGGATGGGTTCAACGCCTCACGCTCACGCTGCGGCAAACGTAAAACATCCTGCTCAACAGGGATTAGTGGCAATCATGGCCGTTGTAATCGATACAGTCATTATTTGTACCCTAACGGCTCTCGTTATTATTATGACTAAATCCTATGAAACGGGCTTAAATGGTATCCAGTTAACTCAGGAAAGCTTCACAAGAGGTCTCGGCGAGTTTGGCCATCCGTTTATTGCAATTTGTCTATTCTTCTTTGCTTTTACAACCATTTTAGGTTGGTATTACTTTGGAGAAAATAATATCAATTATCTGTTTGGAAAAAAAGGAATTAGCGTTTATCGTGCGCTTGTACTACTTTTTATCGTTTTAGGATCTACTTTAAACGTTACGCTTGTATGGGACTTGGCTGATACATTTAATGCATTAATGGTTCTTCCAAACGTAATTGCGCTCTTCATTTTGAGCCCTGTTGTAGTTAAAATTTATAAAGAATATAAGACAAAATGGTAAAGCTTTGCGATCAGCAAAGCTTTTTTTATACATATCGTTCTTAAATTCCATGTTTAAGGTGAAAGGACAGGGGTACATTATTTATAGAACAAAAGATATTACACATAGAAATAAAGGAGTTGCTTGTTGAGATGAGTAAAAAAATCGCAGTATTAGTAACAGATTTATTTGAAGATGTGGAATACACAGATCCTGCAAAAGCATTAAAAGAAGCAGGTCATGAGTTAACAACGATTGATGTTGAAGGTGGAAAAACGGTAAAAGGTAAGCAAGGGGAAGCAACGGTAAGCATTGATAAAGGCATTAAAGAGGTAAAGCCTGAGGAATTTGATGCTTTATTCTTACCAGGAGGCTTTTCACCTGATATTCTGCGTGCTAACGATGATGTTGTTGCATTTACAAAAGCATTTATGGATGAAAAGAAGCCAGTAATGGCGATTTGTCATGGCCCTCAACTTTTAATTAATGCGGATACGTTAAAAGGTCGCGATATTACAGGCTATAAGTCAATTGCAATTGACTTGAAAAACGCAGGCGCAAACTTCCATGATAAAGAAGTTGTTGTATGCCAAAACCAACTAGTTACAAGCCGTACGCCTGATGATCTACCTACATTTATTCGTGAATCAGTAAATGTATTATCGTAAAAATAAAAAGCGCTCAGCTGAGCGCTTTTTTCTTGTTTAAGGTGACTTTTTGCCGCGTTTGTTGATACCAAATGTAAAATAGGATAGTAAGAACAATAGACACGATCCCAAAAGCAACCGTCATTAACTGAAAACCAATGCTATCTAGCAAGAACCCTGTTGTTAAAAGCACCACTTGAAAGACGATACGCTCAAGCATATTACGGAACGAAAAAAAGCGACCATGAAAATCTTTTGGGACCGTTGTTTGAAAAATTGTTGCTGCTACTGGGAAGAAACAGCCGACGGCAAATCCAAAGATAGTAAAGGCGGTAATTGTGATAACAGAGCTTGTGGCCATGTAAAGCATGAGCTGCGACACGCCCACAAAAAATGAAAACACAAACAAAATGTGTACTTGGCTCATATATTTAGTGAGCGGTTTAACTGTAAATGCACCAAGCATAAAAGCGATGCCTTCTGCTGTGTAAATCCAACCTTTAATTGCAGCACTATCTTGTAGCTCGCTAATATTAATAACGATTAAGTTAAATCCACCAATAAATAACAAAGGAATTAACAGCATGATAAGCGTAATTGAAACAAGTGGCTCTTGCTTAATTATTGGGAATAAAGTGCTGAAATTCCGCTTTTCTTTAACACGATCTGCAACCTTAGACACGCTATCATCTTCAACTTTTAATAACATAGTTAATAGAAATAGAGCGAGATAAGCAGCGAATGAAAAAAGGTAAAGCATGTGTAAGGGTAAGACAACTAAAAGAGCACCGCCCAGTGCTGTACCTAAAATTCTAGACAGCGTAGAAACATTCATATATACGCCATTTAGCTGAAGTAATTCTTTCTCATCTACAACAAGAGGAAGCGTAGCCTGCAGAGCAGGAAAGTAGAACGCAGCAGAAATTTGAATTAAAATAAGGAAAACAATCATCCAACCAATCGAACCAGTTGCCAATGCAAGGAACATAAATAAGACGCTGATTGTTCGAAGCAATCCTGCTGCTAGCATTACTTTCTTTTTATGTATTTGGTCAGTAAGCTTTCCAGCAAGAGGGCCTAGAGCCACCCCAATGACAATTCCGATGGCTAAGATAATTGATTTCATAAAATCGGAAGGGATTTTAGCCTGCATAAACTCTAGGTTGCCGATAATCCCCATCCATAAACCTAATCCAGCGATTAGCTCACCCGACAGTAAAATCCATACGTTGCGATTTTTCCACATAATATCGTTCCCCGATCATTTTAGTAAGTATATCTACGAAGCACTTCTATTTACTAACTACTTCGTGTTTCTAAATGAATCCACACATTGAATCATATCACAAAACCTTTTTCTTGAATGGTAAAAAAGGATATAAAATGGTCTCGTTCCTATTATTCTCATTCTTTTCTTGTAACGTTTGTAACGCTATATTTACAGTTATATTACTAACGACTTTAATAGAGCAGGCAAAGAGAGGAGAAAAGTGAGGAATACCAACGGCTAACAATGTATTAAAAAAAATTACAAAAAACTCTAGTTAATTTTGGTAACGGAAAAGCGGTTGATTGACTCTATGAATCCATGTAACAATGAATATGCAACGCGAGATTAGCAGATTCATTCTGTAGCGTAGCTGTCTACAAATACAGATATATCATTCAAGGAGGAATTTACAACATGAATAAGAAGTTCCGTATTGCTACAATCGCAGGTGCCGTTTCAATCGGCTTATTAACAGCAGGACAAGCTAACGCAGCTGCACCTGACTGCAACACACCAAAGCAAATTACTATTAAAGATGCTCAAGCAGCACAAAATATAAATGTCGATGAGTTAGTAAAGAAATACAACGCTCAGCCACAAAAAGCTGAAGCAGCAGCACCAGCTAAAGAAGAAGCACAGCCAAAAGCTGAAGCTCAACCACAAAAAGAAGCTGCAAAGCCAGCTCAGCAAGCTGAAGCAAAGCCAGCAGAATCTAAAGATTCAAAAGCTGAAGCAAAAGACGTAAGTGAGTTTGAACAACAAGTAGTTACATTAGTAAACGAAGAGCGTGCGAAAGAAGGTTTAAAACCACTTGAGCTTGACACAGAACTAAGTGACGTAGCTCGTGAAAAATCAAAAGATATGATGGATAAAGGTTACTTTGATCACACTTCACCAACGTACGGTTCACCATTTGATATGATGAAGCAATTCGGTATTAAATATTCATCTGCAGGTGAAAACATTGCAAAAGGTCAAAAAACACCTGAAGAAGTAATGGAAGGCTGGATGAACAGTGATGGTCATCGTAAAAACATCATGAATCCTGACTTTACTCACATCGGTGTAGGTTTTGTTGAAGGAGATTCAACTTACTGGACACAAATGTTTATTTCAAAATAATTCATGACACAAGAAAGCAAGCACAAGAAAGCAAGCAGAAGAAAATCTGCTTGCTTTTTTATGTTTTTTATTAAAGAAAGTCGGGTAAATTAATGTCATAAGACAAGGAAAGGGTGCGATGCACATGAGAAGAGTTTTAAAAAAAATCATAGTGGCTGTATTCCCTATTTTAATGAAAGAAGGCTACCAGTACTATAAAAACCGCAAGAACCGTTCAACAACGTCTACGCGTACGTATAAATAAAAAGCTCACTCTCGTTACGAGAGTGAGCTTTTTTATGAATTAATCTGCTTCTATTCCAATATGCTTAAAGCTTGTAAAGTCAAAAAGTCCTTTATCCGTCAATTTTAAGCATGGAATAACGGGTAAGCTTAAAAAAGATAAAGTAAGTAATGGATTGAAGGCATTGCTAATGTCTAATCCTTTTAACGCTTCATGCAGAACGTGAAGCTCTTTGTTTACTTGTTCGTAAGGGAGAGGAGACATTAGACCTCCAATTGAAAGTGGAAGAGAAGCAAGCACCTTTTCATCCTTCACCAGTACAATTCCACCTTGGATTTTTTCCATTTCTTTAATAGCCATCAGTAAATCCTGGTCATTTGTACCAACAGCAACAACATTGTGAGAGTCGTGGGCAATTGTTGTTGCGATGGCTCCATCTTTTAATTGAAACCCTTTAACAATCCCCAGTCCAATGTTTCCTGTTTGGTGATGACGCTCGGCCACGACTAACTTTAAATGATCTCTGTCTGTATCAATCCTAAATGTTCCGTTTTCAACTACTACTTCTTCCACTACGTGGTTGGTAATAAGCTGATTTGGAATGATTTCAATAATATTTGCTTTATTGTTTTTCATGTTAATTTGTAGCTGTTCAATGGAAATAGATTTTAAATTTACGGAGTGCATCAATTCTTTAGGCTCGCTCGTTTCATTAGACGGTTTAATTACTAGCTGGCCGCTTTTGGCCACCACTTCTCCATTTGTAATAACCGTTGACGCATAAATATTTTCTAATTCATCAAATAGCATGATGTTTGCTTTATATCCAGGAGCAATAGCACCTTGTTGGGCTAATCCGTAGCACTCAGCCGCGTTTAATGAAGCCATTTGAATTGCCATAAAAGGGTCTAAACCTTCACTCACTGCAAGGCGAACGTTGTGGTCGACAGACCCTTCGGTTAGCAAATCATCTAGGTGCTTGTCGTCTGTACAGAATAAGAATCGTCGAACGTTGCGCTCGTTAACAGCCGGAAGTATTTGCTTCAAATCTTTAGCAACAGATCCTTCGCGAATAAGGACATGCATGCCCCGTTGTACGCGTTCTAGTGCTTCATCAGCCGTTACGCACTCATGGTCTGTGGAAATGTGAGCTGTTCGATAAATATTAATTCCTGTTGAATCTAGTCCTGCTCCGTGGCCATCGATTACGCCCTGATGATCTTTTGCTCCCTGAAGCTTAGCAAGCATATCATCGTTTGCGTCACGAACAGCAGGAAAGTCCATAACTTCAGCTAAACCAATCACGCGTTCATGGTTGAAAAATGGTCGTAAGTCCTCTGCTTTTAGGACAGCTCCAGAGCTTTCAAACGGAGTAGCTGGAACGCTTGATGGTAAGTTAACAAGTACTTCAAGCGGAAGGTTTTCAGAGTTTTGAAGCATAAATTCAATGCCTTTTTCGCCTGAAACGTTGGCAATTTCATGAGGATCGGTTACGACAGTAGTAACACCTCTTGGCACAAGAAGCTTTGCAAACTCTTTAGGTGTGACCATTGATGACTCAATATGAACGTGGCCATCAATGAAAGTGGGTGAGATATATTTACCAGTAGCATCAATTGTTTCTTTGCCATCATAGTGGCCAAGGCCGACAATCATTCCATCTGCAATGGCGATGTCTGCTTCAAGAATGCTTAACGTAAACACATCGATGATGCGTCCGTTTTTAATGACTAAATCAGCTGGGATTTGTTTATTTGCAACAGCAATTTGCTTTTTAAGTGAATGGTTTGACATAATGGTTTATCTCCTCTCATTGTGAAACAATGAAGGACTAAAAAGAGTAGAACACCGCTCAGAAGTAATATAGAGGTATAAAAATGTTCAACTCTCGTAGTCCAACTATTTACGGTAGTTTGGTAGAAACTCTTGGACCCTATTTCCAAGATTATACGAGTGTATGCTTATAGGTATTGCGATACATTGTATCTGTATTTTTAACTATCGTCAATTACTCTCGGAAAAGAAAGACTTTTTAAAAAATTCTACTCGTATAATGTTTTAAAGAAAGATAAACAAATGTAATGAAGTGAGAAGAAGCCGTGTAGGTAAGAAAACGCCGTCAATGTACAAGATAGACACTGACGGCGTTTGTGAAGCTTAAGCTTGCTTGCGTAATGCCCCTAATTCTTCTGCAATTGCTTGCATTTCACTTGGACTGAATGAATCTTTACGCATAACCATTTCATATAAATATTTTAAATCCTCGTACATTTCTTCATCAAACGCATCGCCTTTAATTGCACCGATGTTTAACATGCGAAGCTTTTCGCTAATTTGATCAATCATAAACGTAATGTTTTCTGGAGACTTTACTGATAAATCCACTATGTTCATCCTTCCGAGCTTTTTTTTCATTGTAACATGTTTTTATAAGAAGAACACTGTGTTGTCAAACTCTTTGACCAAAAACAGGGTTTTCTTAAATGAAAAGGCTTGTATATAATGTTTGTAATAAGAGAAAGGAGTCGAAACTATGGTTAAAGTACTATTTGTATGTCTTGGAAACATTTGTCGCTCTCCAATGGCAGAAGCAATCTTTCGAAAGCTCGTAAAAGACAAAGGACTTGAGAAGCAAATTGAGGTTGATTCAGCTGGAACAGGAAATTGGCATGAGGGCAAGCCACCCCATGAAGGAACGCTTAGCATCTTAACAGATAATAAAATTGACGTTACAGGTTTAAAAGCGCGCCAAGTTATTGAAGAAGATCTGAATCAGTTTGATTACATTATTGGCATGGACGCTGAAAATGTGGGGAACTTAAGACGTATGGCTGGACATCGTCGTGATGTACGCATTGAACGTCTGTTAGATTATGTCCCACATTTATTCGTTGAGAACGTTCCTGACCCTTATTATACGGGGAACTTTGACGAGGTATACGATCTGGTTACGGCAGGATGTAAGCAGTTAGTAGAAGAAATTATAACAGAGCATAAATTAAGTTAATTAAACAAGAGGAGAGTGAGAATATGAGTCAAGGAAAAAGCAAACTACTTGAAGGGATTATTATTGGAGCAATCGCTGGTGCTGCAATTTCAATGCTTGACAAAAATACGCGTAGAACGGTTATTGAAAACAGTAAAGCTGTTAAAAATAAGACGGTACATATGATTAAACATCCAGATGAGGTAAAGCAAAACCTTCAAGAAAAATATGCTGCCGTGCGTGAAACAATTGAGCAAGTATCCGATGACGTTTCCTTTCTAACGACACAGGTGGAGCAACTTAAGAAAACAACTCCCCAAGTGCTAGACGTAGTAAAAACAACAAAGGAGACTTTCTCACATAAGTATGGCCAAGATGAACAGGAATAATTGAGAGGTGAGCATATGGCCGACACAGCAAAGATTGTAGCTTTTATAAAAGAATTAGCAGCTCGCATTCATAACGATGAACTGCCAAGCCTGTCAGCGGAGCTAGCGTACTATCTGTTGTTATCCCTTTTTCCATTCTTAATCTTTCTCATTACGCTTATTGGCTTTTTACCCGTTCAGGCCCCTGATTTATTAGGGCTTGTTGAAAGTTTTGCGCCAGATCAAGCAATGAGCATGATTGAAAACAATCTAGATAATATTATAGGCTCTCATAACGGAAAGCTGTTATCGTTTGGAATCATCGCGACAATGTGGTCAGCGTCTAACGGAATTAATGCTATTGTCCGAGCGTTTAACCGTGCTTACCATGTACAAGAGAACCGTCCTTTTCTAGTGGCAAGGGGCATGGCTGTATTACTAACGTTTGCGATGATTTTCGTGATTATTGTGGCGCTGTTGTTGCCTGTGTTTGGTCATATGGTCGGCTTTTACCTATTCTCAACTTTTGGGCTATCTGAAACCTTTTTATCACTATGGGCCGCTTCTAGGTGGATTATTAGCGGCGTTATCTTATTTATTGTGTTTATGGGGCTATACTATTTTGCTCCTAATAAGCGCTTGACTTTAAAGAACGTTGTACAAGGAGCTGTTTTTGCAACGATTGGTTGGACAGTTGTGTCGTTTATTTTCTCTTATTACGTTAATAATTTTGGAAACTATACGGCGACATACGGAAGCTTAGGCGGCATTATTGTGTTGCTGATTTGGCTGTATTTATCAGGGATGATTATTGTCATTGGTGGAGAAATTAACGCCATTTTTTATGAGCGAAAAAAAGCAATCAAAGCATAAGGCGAAGACCCTATTTGCACATATTGGTATGAGACGAAGACTGGAAAGTGGGCATACTAATAGTGAAATGAAAGGGGGATTTACCATGACAAAACATACGAAAAAAGACGGAAGTAACACAAAACAAAACAAGAAAAGTCATCCAAAACATAAAACAAGCAACAGCCAAAATGGACAAAACGGTTACCATTAAGCAATTTGCTTTTATAAAAAAAGAGGCCTGATAAAAGGCCTCTTTTTGGGTGTTAAGACTTTAATAAACGCAGTCCATTTAAGATAACGAGAATTGTGCTCCCCTCATGTCCAATCACGCCAAAAGGCATATCGAGAACTTGAAGGAAGTTTGATGCGATTAATAAGAAAATAACGCTGATTGAAAAAATAACGTTTTGCTTAACAATGCTGTTCATTCGCTTAGATAATTTAACAGCATCGGCAATTCTAGATAGATTATTTTTCATTAATACAACGTCAGCCGTTTCTAATGCAACGTCTGTACCTTCTCCCATAGCAATTCCAACATTGGAAGTAGCAAGAGCCGGAGCGTCGTTAATTCCGTCTCCAACCATAGCTACAGTCGAATATTTTTCTTTTAATTCCTTTACTTTATCCACCTTTGTTTCAGGCAAGCATTCAGAAATATATTCATCTACCATGCATTCTTTTGCAATGGCTTCCGCTGTTTTTTCACTATCTCCCGTAATCATAACCGTGTGGATACCTAAAGATTTCAGGACTTTAATTGCTTCGACTGCTTCTGTTCGCACCACGTCTTTTAATGCTAGGATTCCAATAACGCCGTGTTCATCTCTTGCATAAACAACAGTTTTTCCCTCCGAAGCAAGAGCCGTTGCAGAACCGTCCTTAAAGGACATTGCATCGTTCTTGCCAATAAAATCTGCTTTTCCAATCTTCCACTGCTTACCTTGAATGGTACCAATAACACCAAATCCCGGAACATCTTCAAGAGATTCAGGTTGAAGTAACTGAAGGTTTTTTTTATCTTTTGCAAATTGTACAATTGATTGAGCAAGCGGATGGTTTGAATGACGTTCAATTGAAGCAATTTTAATTAAAAACTCATCTTCAGAAACGCCGTCACGAACAAGTACATCCGTTACCTCAGGCTTTCCTTTCGTAAGCGTCCCGGTTTTGTCAAATGCAACAGCGTTTAAATGGTTTAATCGCTCTAAATGTACGCCCCCTTTAAATAAGATTCCTTTACGGGCTCCGTTTGAAATAGCTGACAGAGAAGCTGGCGTAATAGACGCTACAAGTGCACAAGGAGAGGCGACAACCAGTAAAATCATCGCTCTGTAAAATGTTTCAGTCCAACTCCACCCAAGAACATAGTGAGGAAGGAATAGCATGATGGCAACAACGGATAGAACCACTTTTACATAGGTTCCTTCAAATCGTTCAATGAATAGCTGAGAAGGTGATTTCTCGCTTTGGGCACTTTGAACAAGCTGAATAATCTTTTGGAATAGCGTTTCCGTACTTGGCTTTGTCATTTGAATGACGATAGCGCCTTTTAAATTTACCGTACCTGCAAATACTTCTTCATCAGCCGTTTTTAAAATGGGAACTGATTCACCGGTAATCGCAGCCTGATCAATTGTTGTTTCACCTGATAAGACAATGCCATCTACAGGTACGCGTTCACCAGGCTTCACAAGTAAAGTATCGTTTACTCGTAGTTCAGAAATAGCTACGACTTCTTCATGATCCCCGTTTAAACGAGTTGCTTCTTGAGGCTGTAAATCCATTAAAGCACTGATTTCGCGACTGCTTTTATTCATGGTGTATGTTTCAAGCGCTCCGCTTAATGCAAAAATAAAGATAAGCATGGCACCCTCTGTCCAGTAACCAATTACAGCGGCACCAACAGCTGCAATAATCATCAGCATTTCTACGTTTAGTTCTTTATTTTCAATTGTTTCTTCAATGCCTTCTTTAGCTTTGGCAAATCCGCCAATAACATAAGCAAGCACGAATAACGTAATAGATAAGGTCGAAGCATCTTGTTTTGATAAAAGCCAAGCAGCTAAAATAAGCACGCCGCTTACAAGAGCAGCAATCAATTCGCCGTGTGCCTGCATGCCAGCAAGGAACGAAGAAGCTGATTGATTCTCTTGTTTTTTTGCTAATGTTTGTTCCATAAAAAGCCTCCTATAATGTAGTAGTTGAGAAGAATAATCACAATCATTACCCCTAAAAAAGCACAAAAGCTGCCATCTCAGCGATAGCAGCACGTCTTACAATTGTTATAAGGTTTTTTGAATATATTAGTAACAAAAGTATAACATGGAATAGCTACAGAAGGAATAGTGAAAATTGCGTTTATAATCTAAGAAGAGTATATGCTCTTACATATCTAAGTGTTCTTCATACAGTCGATATGCAGAAGAATAAACATGTTCGATGTCAGCGTCCGTCATATACATTAATGTCTCACGATCAAACCCCTTAATTGTTTCAATAAACATAATCATATTCTTGCGTTCTTGTCTGCTCATTGTTATTTCTCCTCTCAATCTGTTTTAATACAGTTTATTATTATTAATTGTATTATATAACAGTTTTCTGGATTTTGTGTAGCTTTTTTTTAAAATTAGGCTTATTTTTTTAAAATGATTGATTCAGTCTAGAAATCACAGACGTTATATCTAGTTTTAACTCGTTAAATAAAGAATGATGAAGCAGCACGGCATGCTACCCCGTAGTAATGAAAACAGTATTTCTGGAAATAGTAACAGTTGACAAATATTTTTCTGAAATTTACAATAAAGTATATGAGCATATGTTCATATACTATTGTGTATTGTGGAAGGGGAAGCTTTAATGAAAAGAGAAGACCATCACTTTTTATCGGCCAGAACGGTCGATGAAGCGTCTCGCATGCTAAAAGCAATTTCTGATCCTACAAGAATGAAAATTTTATATTTACTGTTTCAAGAAGAGTGTTCCGTTGGCCATATGACAGAAGTATTAAACATTTCACAATCCGCTGTATCCCACCAGCTAAGCTATTTGCGAAATTTACGATTAGTGAAATACAGAAGAGAAGGGAATACATACTTTTACACATATGCCGACGAACATGTTGTAGGTATTTTAAATCAAGTGATTCAGCACATTGAATGCGTGCACGAAGAATAGGGAGGAGATTGAATGAGTCACCACCATCATCACCATCACGGCCATGACCACCATGGGCATCATCATTTTGACAGGCAGCGTGAGGGCAACCAAAAAGGACTTCTTATTGCTTTATGTATTACAGCAGGTATTATGATTTTAGAATTCATTGGAGGACTTGTGACAAACAGCTTGGCACTCCTATCCGACAGTGGGCATATGCTTTCGGATACAAGTTCACTAGCACTAAGCCTTGTAGCTATTTGGTTTGCAAACCGTGCAGCTTCATCGGAAAAAACGTACGGATACTATCGATTCGAAGTGTTGGCTGCCTTATTTAACGGAGTAACTCTCTTTGTTATCGCAGGTTTTATTATCTATGAAGCCTATGAACGCGTGCTGCATCCTCAAACGGTTGCGAGCGGTATGATGATGGTTATCGCAGCTATTGGTCTAGGTGCTAACCTGCTTAGTGCTTGGTCGCTTTTACGACAAGGCGACGTAAAAGATAACGTTAATTTGCGAAGTGCATATCTGCACGTGTTAGGAGATGCTTTAGGTTCTGTTGGCGCTTTAGTTGCCGGGTTACTCATGCTTTTATTTAATTGGTATATTGCCGACCCTATTATTTCTGTGGTGGTAGCACTCTTGATTTTAAAAAGTGCTTGGGGAGTCTTAACTCATAGCGTTCATATTTTAATGGAGGGTTCACCTGCACACGTAGATACAAACGAAATTAAGGAGTTACTTAAAGAAATTGATGGTGTAAAAGATGTTCACGATATTCATGTATGGACGATTACATCTGGACTTCATTCTTTTAGCTGTCATTTACAAGTAAGTGACGACCAGGATTGTCAGGCTATTTTACAAAAGGCACTGAACTTAGTGAAGGAGCAGTGTGGTATTG
The DNA here is from genome assembly GCA_024134725.1 of Bacillus sp. 1780r2a1. Lineage (NCBI taxonomy): Bacteria > Bacillati > Bacillota > Bacilli > Caryophanales > Bacillaceae > Bacillus > Bacillus sp. 1780r2a1. Next base: position 385,377 of record CP099863.1, read on the forward strand.
AGCATTCGACGATTCAAGTTGAGAAGTCAGGACTTGAGCACGGTGAGCTGAAGGTATAGAGAAGAATGGAAAAGGAGGTTGCAATAAAGCAACCTCCTTTTCCATTCATTTTGATAAGGTAGTCTTTTTGTAGCTTGGCACGGATGTGCCAAACAAAAAGACGCACAGGAAAATTAAAAATAGTATAGAACTAATAACGACAAAAAAGCTTAAACCTTCAAACAGCCCAATAAAAGTTCCACCTAGGTACGGTCCCGCTAAGCTTCCAACGCTAAAGGCAATTCCACACAGCAAGTTGCCTGTTGGTAGCAGCGAATTTGGCATGAGATCTGTCATATAACTGATTCCTAGACTAAACGTAGAGCCAAGGAGCATCCCTCCGATAAATAAGCAAGTTAATAGTGGAATTGTTGTGGATTCTAGTAGCGTTGCCAATAAAAATGCTCCAGAGCCTAAAAATAAAATCCAGTGAAGAACAAACTTTCGTCCATATTTATCACTCAGCATGCCAAGAGGGAGCTGAAATATAATACCGCCGACTGCGAAAGAGGTTAGCAAAAGTGAAATAAATTCTACGTTTAAACCAATTCGCAATCCGTAAATCGGAAAGCTTCCATTCAGTGACGACTCTAAGAACCCGTAACCAAGCGGTGGTAAAAACGCAATCCAACCGTATTTTATGGCTTGTGAAAAGCGCTTCATTGTTGCAGCAAAAGACATTGTACTTATTTCTTCATCACCCGTTGGAATTTCATTTTTTAATAAAAATAAAAATGCCCATGTGATGAAGCAAATGAATGCTGAAAAAATAAACGGCAACGATTCACTTACGTTAACCAAATTGGCCATCAAAGGACCGACCGCAAAACCAATGCCAAAGGAAAGGCCGTACAGTGAGATGTTCCGTCCGCGCTTTTCAACAGGTGAAAATGCTGTAATCCATGTTTGCGTAGCAAAGTGAAGAGCATGATCCCCAATTCCAATTGCGAGACGAAGCAAAAACCAAAACGTAACCGATTTCCAAAGTGGAAACAAAAAGAGGGATAAGATTACTAAAGCTCCTCCCCACATGATAATCGGTTTATAGCCATAATTTCGTAAGAGTGGCTCCATAAATGGAGATGCCAGTAAAATACCAATATATAAGCCAGCAGCGTTTAATCCATTTAAAGTCGATGATACCCCATCTTTTTCAAAGATAATAGCAATAAGTGGTAACAACATACCTTGACTAAAGCCAGAAATCGCTACTAGGCTAACCAAGACCCAAAATCGTGTTCGTAACGTTCTGTTCATATAAGTGACCTCGTTTTTAGATGTTTTTTCTCCACGTATAATCGTATAGAATCTATCTGAAAATGACAATAAGGGAACTTAAATATTTGAGTATCGTTCCAATTCGTGATATAACGAATTAAAACCCTAGGAGGTATTTTGGGATGGAATTTAAAATGCAAGAAGTTGGTTTCTCAACAGATTTACCATTTGGGAATTTGCAGGTGGCAGGAGATGATGAATACGGCTTTCGTCCGTTTCAGCTAATGGTTTCATCCATTGCGGTTTGTAGCGGTGGCGTTCTTCGTAAAATATTAGAAAAGAAGCGCATTGAAGTGAAAGATATTCACATTTCAGCAGACGTGACGCGAAATGAAAAAGAAGCAAATCGCATTGAAAGCATCCATTTACACTATAAAATTAGCGGTGAAAATCTTCCGCACGATAAAATTGAAAAATCAATTGAACTTGCTAGAAAGAATTGTTCAATGCTTCAATCTGTTGTTAACAGCATCAATGTAATGGAAACATTTGAGTTGATCGCATAAATTTATCCCTCTCAGAATAAATCTGAGAGGGTTTTTTCTTGTTATCTATGATTATGCTTAATCTATTCCTTATGAAAGAAGGTTCAATTTTAACTAAAATCATCTATAATAAAAAAGTGTTTAGAATATATTCCCATATGTAAAGCAGAGCGTTTTAAAAATTAGGACGTCACCCTAAAAAAGAGGAGCTGATACAATTTGGTTCAATTAAAAGATTTTATGATTGATTTTGACTATACAAAAGGAATACCTTTTTTCCAAGTTCATCAGAACAATAGAATCCGATTTGATCTTTATGAACTATCGCTGGCTGATTTTAAAAGTATTATTAACGAAGTCTTTCCTGAGAGGAAAGACATTAATGCTATTTTTATTTCAGCGTACATCTTTAATGGAAAGCGGCGGTCAGCAAAATCTAGAGTTGGTCGTACCTTTCAGTTGAACAATTGGAACGAATACATAGCAGCGAAAGATAAAAATAATGCAGTTGTCTATGCTTCTGTCAAAAATTTAAGTTCTAGCGATGTTTATAATTATTGTTTGAGTATTAGAAAGGGAGGAAGGCCAGCATATATCTCATTTTATTCGAATGACTATTTGTTATATGTAAGTACGGATGTTATTGATATTGTCTCAAACGATACAATGAACATCGCTAAGTTAAAAGATGACTATAACGGCTTGTACAATACGTATTATGCACAGCAATAAGATACGCACCACCTTACATAAAACAGGTATATAGAACTAATTAGAGATTGAAAGAAAAGGAAAAGACAAGTAAGATAGATTTGATTACTAAAGGTTTCTTAGAATGATGATAGGACTATCGGCTAGTTTTAGGGCTTTGATTCGAAATGCTGAGTTTATCAATGTATAATTCAGTATGAATGAGATAATCGATATACAAATAAGGGAGGATTTACCATGGGATTACTTATAGTTAGTTTACTAGGAATAGCTATTGTATTGCTTATTCTATCTTTCAGAAAAACAAAACAAGCACAAACTCATACAGATCAGCAGCTAGAACAGTTGACGCTGACCATTGGACAAGAAATGAATGAATTGAATGACCGTATTCGTACTCTTGAAATTGATGCGGCGATTACAGCAGAAAAATCAGGTGTATTAGGTCTAGAATCACCTGAGCGTAAAGATCTTCGCAATATGATTGACATGCATAAGCGCGGTTATTCATCTGAAAGCATTGCAGGACGAATGAAAGGCTATACGCAACAAGAAGTGGAACAAATGCTGGCTCCTTACACAAAGAAGAAAGATGAAGGGAGCATGATGGCATAATGACACCGAATACGCTACGCAGCTTTGCTATGGGTTTACTCGTTGCAGCAACCGCAACGGGCATTGTGTACTTGCTTGAGCCATCTTCAACCTCAACTTCTAAAGAGTTATCAGAAGAAGAGATGCAAACCCAGTTAGAAGACAAAGGTTTTGTGGTTCAAACACAAGAAGAACTGGACAAGCAGTTAGCTGATGCGCAAGCAGAAGCAGCACAGGAAGCTCAAAAAGAATCGAAAGAAGAAAAAGAAGAGCAGCCAAAAGAAGAACCAGTTTATCGCACAATTATCAACGTGTCATCTGGTATGACGGCAGTTGATGTTGGTGAGGTTCTTGAAAAAGCTAAAATCGTAAAAAGCGGCTTTGAGTTCTACAAAAAGGTAGAAGGTCAAGGTGTGGAAAACAAACTTCGTCCAGGCACGTTTGAAGTTGATAGCAGCATGACCGAAGATGAAATGATTGCTGTGATTTTTAAAGGGTAACAAGAAAACTCTCTTAAGTAAAACTTAAGAGAGTTTTCTTGTTATGGTTGATTGAAGGGCTTGGCTGTTTCACTCACAATAGTAGGCTATTGTAGTGGTCTGGAAGTAACTTCTATATAAATTGTACCTTCTTTGTACTAAAAGAAGCAATTGGGGTTTTTTACTAGATATCAAAACATATTATGTAACATACAACTCTCTTTGTGAGAGTTCTTAGCATATATTTTCATAACTTTAAGGTTATTATTTGCCATCAATAGGTTCTTTATTCCCGTTTTATTACCCCAATTTACTTCTTCTCCTTAATCCCGTTACGATAAATATAGATTCGATTTATAAACTATATTTTTCATATAAGGGGGATTCAAATGAAAGCAAAAAAACATTTGCTAAAATGTGCTTTAGTAGCTGGTGTGATAATTTCTACCTCTACACCTTACGCTGCTTTAGCAAAAGAGCCAAGTATCACGATGAGTGAAGCGGAACAAGTACTAAATAATTTATCAAAAGAACAAAGAGAAGCTTTACAACAACTTGAAATTGGACCTGGCTTTATTATTTCACCCGATATTAATACTACAACCCCAGAAAACGTTGAGATTATCGTTGAGTTTAAGCAAGATCCAGCAAAAGTAGAAGTGAAAAAACAAATGCTTAATCAAAAGAAAATCTCTTTAGGTACTGCAAAACAAAGAGTTGAACAGTCACATAAAGAATTCAAAACGTATATAGATCAATTAAAAACTAAGAAAAAAAAGGCGGTATACGATCCAAGTAAGATTAACGTGAAGCATGAGTATAAAAATGCCTTTAATGGTGTAGCAATGAGCCTTCCTGGAACGGCAGTTGAAGAATTATTGAATTCTGGAGAAGTAAAAAGAATTTGGAGCAATGTTCAAATTCAACTTGAACTTCCTAAGTCAAAAGGGGAGAAAGCTACTCCTAAAATGATTGACAGCATTCCACAAATTGGAGTAGATAAGCTTCATGATGAAGGAATTACAGGTCAAGGTATTAAAGTGGGAGTGCTGGATACAGGCATTGACTACACACATCCAGATTTATCGGATTCATATAAAGGATATCGATCAGCAGAAGGAAGCGATGGAAAAGGTGTAAACCCGTCTTCTGTAAAGGGATGGGATTTTATTAACAATGATGCCGATCCGATGGAAACAACGCATAAAGATTGGAAAGCAACGAGCTCTCCTGAATTTAATGCTTCAGGAAATGCATATTATACGTCTCATGGTACTCACGTATCCGGTACAATTGCGGCTCAAAAAGATAATAAGGTAGATTACGCAGTAAAAGGCGTAGCGCCAGATGTTGAATTATATGCTTATAAAGTACTTGGTCCCTATGGTTCTGGTGCAACTGAAGGAGTTTTAGCAGGTATCGATAAAGCTGTGGCAGATGGAATGGATGTCATCAATTTATCGCTAGGGGCAAATGTAAACGATCCGCTGTATCCTACATCTGTTGCAATTAACAATGCGATGCTATCAGGTGTTGTATCCGTAGTAGCAGCTGGAAATACGGGACCATCTGAAAAGACGGTTAATTCGCCGGGGACAAGTGCATTTGGAATTACCGTAGGAGCTAGTGATGCAGCTATTTCCATCCCAACTTTTTCAGTAACGGCAGGTAATAAAACAATTGAATCAATGAAGCTGTTAGGAAAACATTTTAATGACAGTTTAAGAGAATTTGAAGGACGTACCTATCCTATTGCGTCAGTTGGATTAGGAAAACCAGAAGACTTTAATGGTAAAGATTTAAATGGAAAGATAGCGCTTATTCAGCGCGGCGAGCTTACATTTGAAGCAAAAATACAAAATGCTAAGAAAGCAGGAGCAACAGCCGTCATTATTTATAATAATGAAGAGGGTGACATTCCCTCTTATATGGGTGAAAGTACGAAATATATTCCAACATTTCAGCTTACAAAAACAGATGGAGAACAATTAAAGAATGAAGAATCTATTACATTTAATACTCTATCTAGTGTGAAAACAGGAGGAGACTCTTTAGCAAGTTTTAGCTCTAGAGGCCCTGTTAATAGTAACGATGATATTAAGCCAGACATCGTTGCGCCAGGAGTATCCATTTTTTCTACGTATCCAGAATTTATGAATCACCCACAAGACGGTGAGGATTTTACAACTGCTTATGCTCGCTTAAACGGTACTTCAATGGCTACGCCACACGTAGCGGGTGTAGCAGCACTTATTTTACAAAAAAATCCAAATGTTGATCCGTTTGAAATGAAAGCTATGCTTATGAATACGGCAGAAGACCTAAAGAGCAATTATTCTGTTCACGAAGTAGGGGCTGGACGTATTGACGCATATCAAGCGGTTCATTCTGATATATCTTTTAAAGTATTAAATCGCACTGACGACATCCAAAACGGTGAGTATGTAGAAATCGATAATTTAACAGGTTCGATTAACTATGAAAGTCATTACTTAACAGGAAGTCCTATTAATGAAAACCGCCTCATCAAAATAATAAATAAAGGAAGAGAAGCGAAGTCGTTTCAAGTTAATGTGGAGTACCATAAAGCTGGGACAGGGATACAAGATGGCATAACCAATAAGATAAAAGTTAACGTACCTCAACAATTGCATCTTGACCCAGAAAGTACTCAAGAGATTTCTGCTGAAATTACGGTTCCAAGTGATGCAAAGCCTGGACGCTACGAAGGATATATTCATATTGTAAATGAAAAAGATGAGAAAGATCATTACCAAATTCCATTTGCTATACGAGTTGTTGAAAAAGGTATTGCCGTAGCGGAACCTCTTGTACCGTCCGTTACAAATAATACACCTTTTCATCAATATTACACGCCAGGAACTCACATTGTATTTAAGTTGAATAGTCCAATGGAGCATTTCGATATTGTAATGAGAGATAAAAAAACTGGCCAAGCAGTTGGAGTAATTGGTAGCTACGATGGAAAAGGTGCGATTCCTGATAAAGAATACTTAATTTATTTTGGGCATAGAGGCCTTGTCTATCCATTCACTGGTGACAAAAAGCAACCAATTGGCGATTATATTCAAAAAGTTCCAGAAGGTGAATATGTCATTGAATTTATTGGTAGAGATAAAGATGGAAAAACATATAGCAAAGAAAGTGTGGGAGTAATAGATAATACACCACCAAAGATAGATTTAGCTCTTGAACCAGGGCCAATTGAGGTTACGAAAGATATGTTATCTGAAGAAGATGGGTACTATGGGCTTTGGGTACATGGAACAGTCAAAGATAATACCGTCGACTTACTGAAACAAAGAGGCTTTAAGTATACTCAAAAAACAAATTCAGTTGCTTACTACGAAAGTGGCCCACCATTTATTAGAGGATTTTTGCAAATTGAAGATAATGGTGAGACAAAGTTTGGAGTTCTACCAGAAGAATATGAGAAAAAACCTTATGAACTACGCTTGTTCCCATGGGATATGGCAACAGCCGCTGATTATCATTACTCACCTCGTTATATCTTTATGAATGAAGGGACGGAGTATGCAGGAGGTTACTTTAATAAAGAAAAAGTGCAATTAAACGATGAGGCAACATTGACTGTAAGCCTTAATAATGTAAAAGAGTTTATGGCTGGCTCACTGAAAATAGATAATAACTATGTATTACAGTTCAAAGAAGTAAAAGTTAACAAGGAGTTTCAAGAATTAGCCAACAAATATGGAGCTGAGGTTAAGCTTGATGAGCCAAAGGTGTCTGAATCTTCTGTTCAGGTGGGGGCTTCTTTGGTGAAAGATGGATTTAATGGTATTAGCGGAGATACGCCTTTCCTGGATGTAACGTTTAAATTAATAAACGACACAGAGGTTTCTAAAAATACTGGTGCACAACTTACAAACCTGTCTTATAAAAAAGCAGGGAAGACAGAAGATATCAGTATTCCAGCTTATAGTTTCAAAAACATGGAGGTTATTTCAACACATAGTAGGTTTACTGGTAACTTCGCGCCGGAAGCATTTTTAACTCCAGAAGGATACAGTAATAATAAATATGATTTTACAAAGATTAATGCTAACATTTATGCCAAGAATAGTAAGGATGAAGTATTTGAAGCTAAATTAGATAAACGCGGGGGTTATGAATTCATTGTCCCAGCAGATAAAGACGCATATAAAATTTATGCAAAAGTTCCTGGACACCTCACACAATCTATGCACGTGATGGGAAGCATTGAAGAAGAAGGAGAATATCGCGGTATTTATTGGAGACAAAACCCAGGTAAAAACCTAGTAGGTGATGTAACTGGAGACGAAGTTATTGACATTCGTGATGTAAAAGAAGCAGTTGAAGACTACGGTAAACAAGGAGGAAAAGCAGATCTGAATCAAGATAACACAGTCAATGAAACCGATATTCGGTTAATTGAACAAAATTTCCTCACAAAAGGTCAATTGGCTGGAAAAGGCAATAATCCAAAAGAAACAATTGGTAAAAAGGATCTTGCATATTATCTAAAAGAAGTAGGTTTAACACCTAAAAATTAACGATAAATTTGAAAGAAAGCGTTGGAGATTTCCTTCGCTTTTTTTTTATGCTTGCTATAATATAGGAAAACACTTTAAGTGAGGTTGATTATGGTTGAAGAAAAAATTATAAAATTTTATCGAGAAAAAAGCGGTTTAACGCAAGCTCAACTATGTGAAGGTATTTGTTCAGTTACTCACTTAAGCAAGATTGAAAGAGGACTTACAGAGTATTCAAAAGAGATTACAGGTATGCTAGCTCAAAGGCTGAAAATTAACCTTCAAGCAGAAACTAATCGCTATCACCGCTTGTCTAAAAAATTGCAACAATGGGAACAAGCTATTGTCATGCAGCATGGCGCAGAGTCCAAAACCTATAGGGAGGAGCTAGAAAAAGAACCGCTTATTAAAATGCCTGAATTTCAACAAATCTATCAATTGCTTTCTGTTAGATACTTTTTGTTTAATCAAGACCTAAATACAGCTAACCAACTTATAAAAGAAATTCAAAGGCAGGAAGGAATTTTGTCGGGCTATACGCGTAATATGCTAAAACATATTATAGGTATTTATTATTTTCAAATGGGTGAATTTCGTCATTGCATTGAGCATCTTACCAAAATTGATATAGAGCACTATAATAACGAGGAATATTTTTACCATCTAGCACTTGCTTACCATTCAGTCCATTCTAATATCACTGCTTATTATTATGGAAAAAAAGCATTAAGTTTTTTTCAGCGAACGTTAAATATTCTACGTATTATTGATACAGAATTAATGCTCATTGTTCAACTTAATGCAAAAGAACTCCATCATTTTGAAGAAACAAAAGAGAAATATGAACAACTACTAAAATTATGTGATTCAGTGCGCTCGCCAGCATATAAAGCAAAGGTTTACCATAATTTTGGCTTTGAATGTTATAGAAGAAAGCTGTATTCCGAATCGGTAGGGTATTTTAATGATGCATTGGCACTGATGGATCAATCTTCTCCACAGTATTTAACAACGCTTTACCAATATATTAATGCTTCGTATAGAGGGAAATTAACTCCGGTGACTACATTGTTAACTTTAGCAGAAAAAGGGTTCAAAGGAGCGAAAAAAATAAATTCACCTCAATGGATGGATTTTCAAATGGTTATATATGAAATCAAGGACGATAATGAGAACTACTATACACTAATTGAAGAAACTATATTACCCTATTATCAAAAAATAGGTTATTTTATTCTTGTTGAGCACTATGAAAGAAAGCTTTTTTACTACTACTCTGAAAAGGGAGATTTAAAGAAGGCAATGAAAATAGCTCATTCTTATATCGGTTCAAAAACAAGCTTTTATGATCACCATTAAAACTATACATAAAATTAGCTATATGTTACTTCTACAAATAAAAAGGTAAGCCTTTTCATCAGCTTACCTTCTACTGTCCGGTAGATTTTATCTTTTTGTTTAAGAAACAGACTGTTTTTTTGGTAGCTTAGGATTAGTAGAGATTTGAGTTTGTTTACTAGTAAGTGAAATAGTAACAAAAGAAATAAAGCTCGTAATCAGTCCGTAAACGATAGGTTCGGTGGCTGTAATACCTTGAACAACCAGTCCGATTAAGATGACTGCTGCGCTTAATAGAATAGAGAAGAAAGCAGCTTTGGACGTTGCCTTTCTCCAGAAGAAGCCAAATACAATTGGAAAGAACAATGAACCAGATAGCACTGCGTACGCCACATCTAATGCGACAAGAACGTCTTGAATCCATACGGCAAAGATCATGGTCACAACACCGACAGCTAAGGTCGTAAAGCGAGATGCTTTTAAAAATATTTTTTCACTCATAGATGGGACAAGGGGCTTGATAATGTCATTGACAATTAAAGTAGAAGAGGCAAGTAGTGTTCCTGATGAAGTTGACATTAACGCAGATAATACGCTAGCAAGTACAATGCCTAAAATACCTGTTGGTAATGTTTCAAGAGCCATACTTGTAAAAGCTGTTTGTGGATCGTTTAAAGCAGGGATGGCTACAAAAGCACACATACCAATAATGCTAATAGCAATTGCGTAAAATAAACTATAAATACCAGCTCCTAAAGTCCCTAAACGTGCTACTTTTAATGTTCTTGCAGTAAACAACCGTTGCCAAATGTCCTGTGCCACCACCATTCCTAAGCAGAATAGTAGAAAGTATTGAAAAATTTCCATTCCGCCAATGCTACTAATACCAAAATAAGAAGTAGGGAGCTCTGTTTGCAAATTGCTCCAGCCGCCAGCTTTGGAAAGACTCATTGGTAACATAATAGCAAAAATCCCAATTGTCATAATAATGAATTGAACAATATCGGTCATTGTAACGGACCACATGCCCCCAAGAATAGTATAAGAAAGAGCAATAGTTCCTCCAATTATCATTGAAAACGTGAGATTCCATCCAAGAAGAACGTGGAGCACTGTTCCCATTCCAATTACTTGAGTTACTGATACCATCATTGCATAAATAGCCGCTACTAATGCGCTAATAACACCTGTTTGTGCATTATAGCGCTCTGTTAGCATTTGACTAATTGTTAACACTTTTAACGAAAAAATCTTCTTTGAAAAAAAGATTCCCATGACGACTATTCCTAAACCAAGCATGGCAACTAGCCACAGTCCTGATAACCCAAATTCATAGCCAAGCCTAGCTGTTCCTATTGTGGATGCTCCTCCTAAAATCACGGCTGCTAAACATGCAAGATACATGGTAAACCCTAGGTTTCTGCCTGCTACGATATAATCTTCAGACGTTTTTGCTCGTCGAGAGCCTAAAATACCAACAAAGATTAACAGTAAAAAGTAAATAATAATAACCAAACCATCAACTGTATTCATCGATTCGCTCCTTTAGTAGAAGGAGAGAAGAAACTCTCTCCTTGGAATTAAGAATTCTATTATTCTACGGATTGAAGCTCTTTTTTTGTTTTGGTTTTTTTCGCTAATGCCACAAGCGTCACAAATTCATAAAGAATGTTAGCAGCAGCTGCTGCTGTAATGTCTCCATGATCGTAGGCTGGAAGTACTTCTACTAAATCAAAACCTACAAAAGATAAGCCTTCAAGCCCTCTTACAAATGCCAATGCATCATCAATCGAGGCGCCTGAAACCTCTGGGGTTCCTGTTCCTGGCGCAAATGAAGGATCAAGAAAGTCAATATCAAACGTTAAGAAAACAGGGCCTTCCTGTACACGAGTGTGAATCTTTTTAAGCATGGCTTCTACACCGTGTTTTTTATAATCATTTGTAGAGTACACGTCTAACCCTAAATTACGCGCATCTTCTAAATCTTCAGGTCCATACAAGCCGCCCCGCATTCCGATTTGCATGGAACGGGAGACGTCTATTAGACCTTCTTCAATAGCGCGGCGAAATACAGTACCATGATTATATTTTTTATCAAAGTAAGTATCCCATGTATCAGAGTGAGCATCGAATTGTAAAAGAGCTACAGGACCATGCTTTTTAGCAATTGCTCGTAATTCTCCAAGCGTAACTGAGTGATCACCGCCAATTGAAATAGGAATAATATCTTTATTAACAATCTCTGTAATTGCTTCTTCGATATTTACGTATGTCTCCTCAATATATCCCGGAACGACATTAATATCACCGTAGTCGATACCAGAGACATAATCAAAAATATTAATGTTTTGTTCTACGTTATACGGACGAAGTAAAATAGAAAAGTCTCTTACTGCTTGAGGACCGAAGCGGGCTCCAGTTCTAAATGATTGACCTGAATCAAACGGAATACCCGTAATGACAAAGTCCATATCATAATCAAGCTGTTCAATATAAGGTAAACGCATAAACGTACGTGGTCCACAAAAGCGAGGAGATTCAAATGAGTTTTTTGGTTCATACTTAGCCATCAGTAAATCGCTCCTTTAATTAAATAGATTGTCCTTTCTTTTTTATATTGCAAATACTGTGCCAAGTTTAAAAACCTTAAAAAAACCTTATGAACAGCATCTTGATGCTTAATCCATAAGGTTGATTTGATTCAAAAATGAATTTTTTACGGTAATTTTAATTCATTTTTGAATTAATTTGATATTTGTGTAAGCGTCTAACAACAGTTGCTTGACTCATTTCAAGCTCTTTAGCTATATCGTATGTAGTTTTATTTTCCTTGGCAGCTTTTAGTAAAAAGTGCTTTTCTACTTCAGCTAAGGCCTCTTTTAATGTTAGGTCTTGGTTTAGGTAAATCGAATTTTTATGCTGAACAGGTGTTTCAGATGTGTGAATACCATACGAGAAATCTTCATTTACATGAATGATATCAGTAGGAGAAGTGACTACGAGCCGTTCAACGAAGTTTTCCAATTCCCGTACATTCCCTGGCCAGTCATAACCACTTAAATAATCAATGGCTTTAGGATTAAATGACTTTTGAACATAATACTGCTCATTAAAACGATCTAAAAACATTTTTAGTAAGCTATAAATATCTTCTTTGCGTTCTCGAAGAGGTGGGATGGTAATAGGAATCACGTATAGGCGATAAAATAGATCTTCTCGGAACGTACCGTTTTTAACTTTTGCTTTTAGGTCTTGATTGGTAGCTACGACTAAACGAAAATCAATCTTTTTTGTCTTTCCTCCTCCAAGACGTGTAATTTGTTTTTCTTGGAGTACTTTTAGCAACTTAGTTTGAATATCAAGTGGAAGTTCGCCAACTTCGTCTAAAAAGAGAGTACCTTTATCAGCTTGTTCGATTAACCCTTTACGGCCTCTATGGTTAGCACCAGTAAAAGCACCGCTCTCATAACCAAACATTTCAGATTCAAATAAAGAGCTTGGAATAGCACCGCAGTTAACTTCAATAAAAGGACAAGCTTTTCGCTCACTGTTTTGATGCAAAGCGCGAGCAAAGACAGTTTTTCCTACACCGGATTCTCCTAAAAGAACGACATTAGCATCACTTGCAGCTACTCGCTCAGTAAGTTCCCAAACGTGCTGCATGTTCTTACTTTTAATTACCATGCCATTTCGAATTATTTCTTTTTCTTTGAGCTGTTGAATCTCAACTTCGTATTGCTTAAGTTGCTGTTGAAGATGTTCATAATCTTCTTTTAATCGTTTAAGCTCTGTTAAATCATGAGAGAAGCTAACAATTCGATACAGGATTCCTTTTTTATTAAAGATTGGGATGCCAGTTGCCATGATTAATCCACCGTCTTTGTTTCTTTGCATCAGCTGAACTTTCTTCTTTTTCTTTATAACGGCCAGCGTAACAGAAGGTGAGAATACCTGCTGTTTTTCAAGTTCGTAAGCAGATTTTCCGATAATAGAGTTAGAGTCGTATCCATAGATTTCTTTACAGTTTTTACTTGCTTTTAAAATAATTCCATCGCTATCAGCTATCACTATATTATCATTTGAAGCATCTAAAATAGCTTCCATTTCCATCATTAAGCTTTCATAGTGTTCAGACATCATTCACATACCCCTTTGTGGAATGGTTTTTATATAGAATTTTCAGTTTATTAAACTATTTTATATATCTTTTTAGGGAAATGGCAATGTCTTTGAAAGAAGTGAACTTATTACTTTAGACTGGTGGATAAAAACATTGAAGCATCTTGGTTCATGAAAATACGTTCACCGTAATGAAAAGTGTGAATTGTCGTTGATGCAAATCCAACTTCCAGCAACAATTCTTTTAGTTCGCTGTGAGAGAAGCCATTATGAACTTTTGGATGACTAATTTTAGAATTTTTATCAAAATCCACAATAATGAGCTTGCCATTGTCATTTAAAAGAGTGAATAATTGTTGCAACACTTGCTTAGTTTCTGGAATGTGAAGAAGAACAAGTGACATTAAAACAATATCTGCTTTAACAGTAGGTACTTTCTTTGTGAAGTCTGCACAGAGCGTTTTGGCATTTTGAATATCGTTATAGGCAATTTTACCTTTTGCAATATCGAGCATTTGCTCAGAGGAGTCTACTAATAAAACGGAATCGACTAAATCCGTTAGTTCTAAGCTGACAAGTCCCGTTCCGCTTCCGTAGTCCAGTAATGATTTTGATTGACTATCTTTTAACTGAGTTTTTACCTCTTTAACAATAACCTTAGATAATTCTATTCGATCCTCGGTATCATATCCTTTGGCCATTTGTTCAAATGGGTTATTTTCCATATTTACCTCCATCTTTTATAACGTTAGATTGTATTATAGCAAAAGAATAAGGGGCAATACATGTATCCGCTTTGGTCAAACTAGCAGGCGCTAAAAACCAATGATATACTTTCAATTATACTTACGCATTACATATACTAACGAAACAGAGGGGAAGCAGATGAACATTACACAACGCTTGTTTGGAGAACTACACGGTCAAGAAGTGATGGCATACACGATGACCAATGATAACAATATGTCCGTAACGTGTATTAGCTTAGGAGGCATCATTACTAAAATTCAGGTGCCAGATCAAGCTGGAAAGGTTGAAAACGTGGTACTAGGTTATGATTCGGTAGAAGACTATCTTCATAACACGGCTTACTTCGGGGCAATTGTCGGACGGGTAGCAGGAAGAATTCATCCAGCTAAAGTTGAAATTGATAATAAAACATATGAGCTTTCAAAAAATGAAGGGGAGAAGCATCTTCATGGTGGAGACAAAGCGTTTAGCCACGTCATTTGGAATGCTGAAGTGAAAGAAAATCAGGATGAGGTAAGCGTTACGTTTACATATAACAGCCCAGACGGTGAAAATGGCTATCCGGGTAATTTAAAAGTCAGCGTAATGTATACGCTTACGAATGAAAACAAGCTTAAAGTGTCATATCATGGAATTTCAGACCAAGATACGCTACTGAATATGACGAACCATACGTACTTTAACTTAAGTGGGAACGTCAAAAGAGACGTTTTAGAACATGAATTAATAATGAAGAGTGATGCTTTTTTAGAACTTAACGATTTTATGCTTCCTACAGGTGAAAAAATAAACGTAACGGACACTGCGTTTGATCTTAGAAAAGGGAAGAAGGTTCGAGCCGGTGTAGAATCTCAGCATCCTCAAAATGTGAAGGTTGGCAATGGTTACGATCACCCGTTTTTACTGAACGAGAATCAAAATGAAGAAATAACGGTGGTTGATCATGATAGTGGGCGTAAGCTTATTGTAGAAACAGACCAGCCATGCGTCGTGTTATATACGGCGAATATGCTTGAAAATACAGGAATGATTCGCGATGTGAGAAGTCGTGAGTACCTTGGCTTGTGTCTAGAGACGCAGAATTTACCAAACGCTATTCACCATCCAGAATTTCCATCCATTGTATTAGAAAAAAACAAAGTGTACTCTGCAAATACGACATATCAATTCGGAACAGTTGAGAGTTAACTAGTAAAAAGCTCTGCGGGATAATCGTTCACCGCAGAGCTTCTTTTTATTGCTGAACGTAAACAGATACAGATCCACCGTTTACTTGGAAATTCCCCCATCCATCTGCATTAATCGTAATCTTATCTGTGCGATTACCTGTGATATCGTACCAAACCTCACCGGCATTTTGCTTTCCAACATACATCCATTTAGACCCGCCAGGTCCATCTGTGACAAGAGTTGCGAGACCAGATTTTGCTTTTGTGCTGTCTCCTTCTCGCGTCCATCCAATTACGTCCCAATGGTCCATGTAGTTGTGCTGTGTACCGTAAGCGTAATCTTTACGAGCTTTTAATAGAGGCTCTATCTTTGTTTTTAAAGCTGGGATCTCATATGAACTGTTTCCTTTCGTGCCGTACATATCACCGTAAAATACGCTTGGATAACCTTCTGCTCTTGTTAAGATAAATGCGTAAGCTAGCGGTTTAAACCAAGGTTGTACAACAGATTCTAGGGATTGACCTGGTTGTGAATCATGATTTTCAACTAACGTTACGGCCTTTGTTGGGTGCGCAGCCACAACCGTTCCGTTTAATAAGTTTCTCATATCATAATTCCCGCCAGACTGAGACGCATAGTGGAAATTATAGTGAAGAGGTGCGTCAAAGACAGAATGGTTATAGTTTACCTTTGCTAGATAGTTGTTAATGGCATTCACATCGTTTTGCCAGTATTCCGCCACTGTAAACATTTCTTTTCCGGTTTTCGTACGAACATGATTGACCCAATCGCCTAGGTAAGAATGCTTAATATGTTTTACTGCGTCTAAGCGAAAGCCGTCTAAGCCAACTTCGTTTGCATACCATACGCCCCAATTCTTCATTTCGTTCGCAACATCTGGATGATCAAAATCAAGGTCAGCATACATTAAATAATCATAGTTGCCGTTTTCACTCGATACTTCCCAGTCCCATGCTTTTCCTGTTCCACGGAATTTAAAAATGCGGCTGGCATTTCGTGATTGATCCCAGTCCGTTCCGTCAAAATGATACCACTGCCATTTAAAGGGACTGTGTGTAGTCCCGCGACCTGGAAAGTTAAAGCCAGTCCATGCTTGGATGGTATATTCACCTGAAGTTTCCTGATTTCGGTTAGAAGGGTTTACTTCAACCGCTGTCACGTTTTCGGTATAGTCAGCGCCACCTTTATGATTCATAACGACATCTCCATACACTTGAATGCCGTTTGTTTTGAGAGTACTAACCGCTGATTTTAATTCTGCTTTTGTTCCATACTTTGTTCGAACCGTTCCTTTTTGATTGAATTCCCCTAAATCATAGAGATCATAAGCCCCGTATCCAACATCATTTTGGCTTGTACCTTTATAAGCAGGAGGTGTCCACACAGCCGAAACACCTACGCTTTTTAAGTATGCTGCATCGTTGCGCAATCGGTTCCAGTGTTGGCCATCATTAGGCACGTACCATTCAAAGTATTGCATCATCGTTCCGTTTTGAGCTGCTGCTTCCGCTTTATGATTCGGTGCAACCGTTGGCACAAAAATCAATAAAGCGAGAAGTAAACTAAACCATCTTCTTGACCATTTTGTTCTCACATTTCCATCCCCTTCACTTTTATGTAAGCGTTACCAAAAGAGAAATTAGAGATGAACAATAAAAAATCCTTCTTTTTTTTCAAAAAAAAAAGAAAGAAGGTTATCTAATTTTAAAAAAAAGAAAAATTCATCAGCTTTATCGACTATATATAAAGCTACAAGCATAAAAAAGCTCAAACAAGAAATTTCTTGTTTGAGCTTCTTAAAGGATTACAACTCTTCTGGTTCACTACCTGCTTTTTCAAAATAGCGAATGTTTTCAGGTGTTAGCTGAAGAAGTACGTAGTTTGGATCGTCTGGGCTGTTAATCCATTCTTTTAAATGATCGTTCCAAAATCTTTCTTTTAACTCTTTGTTGTCTTCAATTAGAGCTTTGGCTTCAATTTCAACATACGGATCATTCCAGCCTTGGCCGTCGTAGCCGAGGAGAATATGAACGTATGGATTAGATTGAATGTCATCAACCTTATGTGCGTTTTTGTTTGTTGCTGTGTAAAGTACAAGGTCATCGTGAGAAAACATCATAAAGCGAGAATAGGGTTTGTTATTTTGGATTGTAGCAAGCGTACCAATCTTATAGTTATCTAAAATGGACAGTACTTTTTGTTTTACATCTGACATATGCTCAACTCCTTTTTTCATCTTTCTTACTTTTGCTAGTTTGGGCTTTTTTTAAACATTTTCTTAAAGAAGAATTTATTTTGTTCATAAAAAGTTTATTTTTTTAAAATAAAAGGGTAACAAGGGTAATGAATAAACAGGCGTTAGAAAGACGAAGCTTGTAGAGTGAATGGATTTAACTTAGAGAAGTAGGTGCATATGAATGAATCGAGTGTTTTTTATAATGGTACTCATTGGTGTTCCGCTATCGGTGATTGGGAATCTTCTGCACTGGTCGCAGGTTCTCATGTTTGCAGTGTTTTGCTTAACCATTATAGCTTTAGCGGCTTATATGGGTCGCGCCACAGAAAGTCTCGCTGTTGTCGCAGGACCGCGAATTGGAGGTTTATTAAACGCAACGTTTGGTAATGCCGTTGAACTTATCATTTCTATTTTCGCATTAAAAGCTGGATTGATAGGCGTTGTGTTGGCTTCATTAACAGGTTCTGTTTTAGGCAATCTGCTTCTTGTTGGCGGCTTATCTTTCTTTATTGGCGGATTGAAATTTAAGCGTCAGGAGTTCAACGTATACGATGCGCGTCATAACTCTGGTCTATTGATTTTCGCTGTAATCGTAGCATTTGTTATTCCAGAAGTATTTTCTCAAGGAATGAATGATCAAAAAACGATAGTCCTAAGCGTTGGTGTATCCATTACGTTAATCCTTCTATACTTAGCGGCATTACTCTTTAAGTTGGTGACTCATCGCGGGGTGTATCAGCATAAGAGCGAACAGGTGGAAGAACATGAAGAGCCAGAATGGTCAAAAGGCAGAGCAATTCTTGTTCTACTGCTTGCGACCGTCGCTGTTGCTTATGTGGCAGAAAGTTTAGTACATACAATTGAAACCGTTGCGCTTCGGTTTGGCTGGAGTGAGCTGTTCATCGGGGTTATTATCGTGGCCATTGTCGGAAACGCAGCGGAGCACGCATCTGCCATCATTATGGCTGTGAAAAATAAAATGGGTGTAGCCGTTGAGATTGCGATTGGCTCTACCCTTCAGGTAGCTATGTTTGTGGCCCCTGTATTGGTGTTAATCTCTTTACTGTTTGAGGAGCAAATGCCGCTGGTCTTTACGTGGCCAGAGCTTATTGCTATGGTAACAGCAGTCTTTGTTACTGTGGCCATCTCAAATGACGGAGATACGAACTGGTTTGAAGGTGCAATTTTATTAGGGGCATACATCATTATGGGAATTGGATTTTATTTAATTTAAGGAAAAGCCGAGCAGAAGAAGCGCTCGGCTTTTTTGGTTATAATTTCCTTTGGTTAAAACAGGATAAAGAGCTATTCCTTTGAAAAAACTATGCGTACATCTATTTATGAGGTTGAAAGGAGCTCTTATATGCTACGTCAATTATCTATCGTAACGTTCGCTATTTTCTTGTCATTTTCAGGTTTGCATACAACAGAAGCGAAAAACAAGGAGACAAAAACACCAAGTACGGCTGTTCAAATTCCTAGCTCTACGCTTCATATTGCAAAGGAAAATACAAATCCAAATACGAGTCAAGATACGCCTTATCTACAGCCAAGTGAACTGTCTCAAGAATTACTTGAAACGTCCAATGTGCCAATTCAAAATCCAGATTTAATTCGTATCTTAAATGAAACATCCATTTCAAAGACACCGTGGGCAATTGGTTTTCGAGCAACAATTTATCTTGGCCAATGGCCGCTTAACTATGAATCTGAAGCAACAAGTGTGAATTGGCAGTATCAAAAAGTGAACACAAATCATTATGATAATCGTTCAGGGAAGTCTCAGCAGCAAATGCACTATAATCAAGAATCACAAAGCATTGTAAAAGGCGGTTTAACGTCTCGTATTAACGAAGCGGACCACGTGAAGCAAATGATGCTTTTAACCGCTTCAAAGAAAACAAACCTAACGTTATCATTCCAAACGATTATCGGTGCCGGTACCAAGAAAGATCAGGTATACAATATTGCACCTAAAAAGGTTGGGTATCTATACGCATATACACCGGCCGTTCATGAAAAAGGAAAAGTAACGTATGGTGAAGTGTATTTAACCATGAAAGGCAGCAAGCGCATGATTGTCGTTAAAAACGTAACGTCACAAGGAATTGGTGCTTGGATTCCGGTACAGGATTACGTGTCATTAAGCTTTGGTGCTTACGATCAGCCTCGTTAATCAAAAAGAAAACCTCTCCAGCCTACTGGAGAGGTTTTACTTATTTCGTAATCAATGCTTTGCGCGTTGAAAAATCCGTACCTTGATAGTAGCTGTTTTTTACCAAAATGTTTGGTCCAAGACAGGAAACGGCTGAGCAGTGACAGCTAAGTTCTTTTGAAATTGATGATTGCTGCCATGTGTCAAAAGCACTCTGTAGCTTTGTATCTTGAATGTTACCAAGCGGAGGCGTATCGCCAAAGTCGGTCACGATAATATCGCCATCAAAAATGTTCACGTTTAAGCGAGAACGGCCGTCTGGATCGTTCCGAACCGTTACGTTTTTGCTGCTGTATAAACGCTTTAACAACGCTTGGTCTTCTTCGTTATCATTACACGCATAGAACGGCAGCGTACCAAAAAGCATCCACACGTTTTCATCACGGATATCGAGCAAGTGGTGAATGGCGCTGCGCATGTCTTGTAATGACAATGTTTCAAGTGCGCTTGCAAAGTCACTTGGGTACATAGGGTGCACCTCATGTCTCTGACAAAGCATTTCATCAACGATTTGACGATGAATTTTTTCCATATGAGGAAGCGTACGTTTGTTGAGCATTGTTTCAGCTGATACCGTTACGCCAGCTTTTACGAGCGCACGGCTATTTTCAATCATGCGATCAAAATATTTAGCGCGCTGCTCGTATGTTGGTTTTCGGTCCATCATCGCAAAGCCAGCTTCAACAAAATCATCCATCGTTCCCCAGTTGTGTGAAATATGTAAAACATCAAGGTATGGAATAATAAGTTCATAACGTGCTAAATCAAGCGTTAAATTTGAATTAATCTGTGTACGAATGCCACGTTCATGCGCATACTTTAAAAGAGGCACTACGTAATTTTTGACAGATTTTAAAGACATCATCGGCTCGCCCCCTGTAATGCTTAGAGCGCGAAGAGTCGGTACTTCATCCAAACGCTTTAAAATCAAATCAAGAGGTAAAGCATTCGGATCTTTTGGCTGAAGTGTGTAGCCAACCGCACAGTGTTCACAGCGCATGTTACACAACGTTGTTGTTGTGAACTCGACGTTTGTTAAAGTTGGCTTTCCGTAATCTTTTATATCTAAATAAGCTTCCCACGGGTCATAAGACGGCGTGATCTTTTGTAAAGTGGTCATCACAAAAACTCCTTTTTTTCATTCAACGTGTTACCTAGCTTAAAAAGGACACTAGTGACTATTATGAAATCCAATGCTTTTAGTTGTCAAATGCAAAATCATTCGTTACGATAAAAGAAATTAGTTCTTTTACCAAGTAGAAAAGCGCATTTAAATTTATCATGAGAAGGTGTAGACAAGTATGGGAAATGCAGTACATGATTCAGAATCACAAGTTCGCTATCTAAAAGAACGTTTAAATATGTTTATGCAGGTGCTTGACTCAATTGAACCTGAAACAACAGAGCTTGAAGATATTGACCGTTTAATCACAATGATTGATGACCTTGAATTAAAGTGTGAGCAATTTAAAAAGAGCGACGATAATAAGTAAGAGAAAGCGAAAAGGCCAAAGAGTCTTTTCGCTTTCTTTATGGAGCTAAAATCTTTATATTTCATTATTAATTCGCTATGCTAAAAAGTGGAAGATATGAGTAGAAGATAAAAATGATTGAGAGTATGTGAACATGAACTTCGAGCACTATCTCTAGAGCGTATACAGAATTGGAATGAACGAGATATTTGACGATGTTAAAGAATGAGTATACTTACATAGTTTGATTAATGGTCAGGGGGAGAAACTTATGTTTAACCAATATCCAATTGGAGTATTAACAATTCAGCAGCCTATAACAAATGAACAAATTAAGAACTGGATTGTAGAAATTGATGAAGCACCTACTCAATTGAAAAGAGCGGTAGAAGGGCTTACAAAAGCCCAGTTAGCTACACCTTATCGAGAAGGCGGTTGGACGTTGCAACAAGTGGTACATCACATGGCTGATTCTCATTTAAATGCTTATATGCGCATAAAGCTTGGTTTGACAGAGAATAACCCTACAATACGTCCATACGACGAAAAAGCGTGGGCACTCTTATCAGATAGTGGTCTATCAATTGAGGTATCCATTGGACTCTTATCGTCTTTACATAAACGTTTAGTCACGCTGCTTCAATCTTTGACAGAAGGTGAATTAAAAAGAACCATTCGACATCCTGATAACGGCACAATGACCATTGCAGAAGTAATTGGAACCTATGCGTGGCATGGAAAACATCATATTGCACACATTACAACGCTGAGAAAACATAAGAACTGGTAGTCAGCTAATTCCAAGGAAAACCTTTCAGATTATAAGACAAGAGAGTATAATAAAAGTGAAATGAAGAACGGAAACGGCCGGCTCTTCTACAAATAAAAAAACGCTTACATTTATTTAGGGGACACGGGAGGAGATCTACAATGATTGAAGCTTTAAAAAAGAGTATGTACGATCTAATTGTTGAAACATCCACGAAGCTACCAAAGGATGTGCGACGTGCTATTGCAGCGGCAAAAGCAAAAGAAAATGCGGGTACGCGTGCAGCGATGTCACTTGCAACAATCACAAACAATATTAAAATGGCGGATGAAAACATCTCACCAATCTGTCAGGATACGGGGATGCCGACATTTAAAATTAAAACTCCAGTTGGCGTGAACCAAATTGAAATTAAAAAAGCGATCTATTGGGCAATTGAAGAGGCAACAAAAGACGGAAAGCTGCGCCCAAACTCCGTTGACTCGTTAACAGGAGCAAACAGCGGTGATAACTTAGGTGCAGGAACTCCGGTTATTAAGTTTGAACAGTGGGAAAATGATTATATTGACGCGCGCCTCATTTTAAAAGGCGGCGGCTGTGAAAACAAAAATATTCAGTACAGCTTGCCATGTGAGCTTGAAGGTCTAGGCCGTGCTGGTCGTGACTTAGACGGTATTCGAAAGTGCGTAATGCACTCTGTATACCAAGCCCAAGGCCAAGGCTGTAGCGCCGGCGTCATCGGCGTAGGCATCGGTGGCGACCGTACAACAGGCTATGAGCTAGCAAAGGAACAGCTTTTCAGAAGCTTAGATGATGAAAATCCAAATGAGCAGCTAAAAGAACTTGAGGAGTACGTGATGGAAAATGCTAATAAGCTTGGCATTGGTACAATGGGCTTTGGTGGCGAAACAACGCTTCTTGGGTGTAAAGTTGGCGTTATTAATCGTATTCCAGCAAGTTTCTTCGTATCGGTAGCTTATAACTGTTGGGCATACCGTCGCCTTGGCATTAAAATTGATGCAGCGACAGGTGACGTAACAGAATGGTTATACCAAGAAGGCGAAGAAATTGACTTCTCTGAACAAGCGGAGAAAGAAGAAGATAAAGTAGCGAATAAAACACGAGAAGTTGTTCTGCAAGCACCAATCACAGAAGAGCAAATTCGCGAATTAAAAGTAGGTGACGTGGTAACGATTAACGGCATGATGTATACAGGCCGTGACGCAATCCACAAACACTTAACAACGAATGACGCTCCGGTTGACTTAAACGGCCAAATTATTTATCACTGTGGTCCAGTTATGTTAAAAGATGATGCGGGCAACTGGAAAGTAGCTGCAGCAGGACCAACCACAAGTATTCGTGAAGAGCCTTACCAAGGTGATATTATGAAGAAGTTTGGTATTCGTGCTGTTATCGGTAAAGGCGGAATGGGGCCAAAAACCCTAGCAGCTCTACAAGAACACGGAGGCGTCTATCTAAACGCAATTGGCGGCGCAGCGCAGTACTACGCAGATTGCATTAAGAGCGTTGAAGGTGTTGATTTAATGCAGTTCGGTATTCCTGAAGCAATGTGGCATTTAAAAGTTGAAGGGTTCACAGCAGTTGTAACGATGGACTCTCATGGGAATAGCTTACATGCCGACGTTGATAAATCATCGCTTGAAAAGCTGGAGCAATTTAAAGAGCCTGTGTTTAAGTAATTGGTAAAAAGTAGCGAGCATACGTAAACGAAAAGGATGAATACTAAGCATAAACTGACCTTTGGAAAGGAGCACGTTATGCGTAGATTCATCCTTTTCCTCGTTGTTTTAGTAGGCGTAACGATTCCAGTTTCAGCACAAACCTATTCAAATAAACCAATTAGCTGGGGGTTTCAAAAAAGTAAAAATCACAAGCCGGCTGATGCAGGAGCTTCTCATGAAAAGCTATTAAAGAAATACGAAGCTTTTTACCTTGGTGATACAACCAAAAAAGAAATTTATCTTACGTTTGACAACGGCTATGAAAATGGCTACACAGCAGACGTTCTTGACGTGTTGAAAAAGCGTAAAGTACCGGCAACGTTCTTTGTGACAGGGCATTATCTAAAAGACCAGCCAAAGCTGATTAAACGAATGGTACGAGAAGGCCATATTGTTGGAAATCACTCTTGGCACCATCCGGACTTAACGCAAGTAAACGATAAGCGTTTTAAAGAAGAGCTGCAAAAAGTAGAAGATAAATACAAAGACATTACCGGACGAGACGATATGCAATATATTCGCTCACCCCGTGGCGTCTTTAGTGAACGTACGCTAGCTTTATCACAAGAGGAAGGCTATATTAACGTTTTTTGGTCACTGGCATTTGTGGATTGGATGACAAATGCACAAAAAGGCTGGCGCTATTCTTATGACAACATTATGGCTCAAATCCACCCGGGTGCTATCTTACTTCTTCATACCGTTTCAAAGGATAATGCAGAGGCGCTTGATAAAGCAATTCACGATCTTCAAGAAGAAGGATATACGTTCAAAAGCATTGATGATCTTGTGTTTGAGCGTGAAAAAGTAGCTCCAATTGAGAAAAAAGAACCTACCGATATGACAGAGCAAAAAACTCCTTAAAATCGACAAGAATCCTTGTCGGTTTTTTTGTCGTGAAAGTGTTATAATATGCCTTGGTTCTTTTTTAAGAAAAACATCATCGGTTTTATGAAAAGGTAAAACCGTGCATAAATAGAAACAGAAACTATAATCGGAGTTGTTAGAATGAATAAACCTAAACAAGAAATGAAGGTTCAAAAAGGACAAACCTTTCCGCTTACTATTAAGCGTCTTGGTATTAACGGTGAAGGAGTTGGATACTTCAAACGCCAAGTTGTCTTTGTTCCTGGTGCGTTGCCAGATGAAGAAGTAGTTGTTGAAGCAACGAACGTACAGCGTAACTTTGCGGAAGGTCGTATTAAGCGTATTCGCAAAAAATCACCACAGCGCGTTAACCCTCCCTGTCCCATCTATGAGCAGTGTGGAGGCTGCCAGCTTCAGCACTTGTCGTATGAAGGCCAGCTTGATTCAAAGCGTGACATTGTCTCACAAGCCTTTGAACGTCATAGCTCATTGAAAAACGTTGAGTCAAAAATCAAATCAACAATTGGTATGGAAGATCCGTGGCGTTATCGAAACAAGTCACAGTTTCAGGTTGGAATGGACAAGCAAAAAGTCATTGCCGGCCTATATGGAATCAATTCACACCGCTTAATTGACATTGAAAACTGTCCGATTCAACATCGCGCGACAAATCATGTGACAAAAGAAATGAAGCGTATTTTACAAGATTTAAAAATTCCTGTGTACGACGAGAAAAAGCGCGGTGGGGTTGTTCGTACACTTGTGACGCGCGTTGGATTTGAAACAGGTGAAGTGCAGCTTGTTTTAATTACGGCACAAAAAGATATTCCGCGTAAAGACTTACTATTAGAGGAAATCAAACGTTGTCTACCGGAAGTGAAATCTGTTGTTCAAAACGTAAACGGTCAAAAAACGTCGCTAATCTTTGGTGATGAAACGTTTACGCTAGCAGGCAAGCCAGTCATTCAAGAAACGTTAGGAGATATCTCATTTGAACTATCAGCTCGCGCTTTCTTCCAATTAAATCCTCAGCAAACCGTTAAGCTTTATGACGAAGTGAAAAAAGCAGCGGCGCTAACAGGAGAAGAAAAAATCGTTGATGCTTACTGTGGTGTTGGAACGATTGGTTTATGGTTAGCGGATGACGCCAAAGAAATCCGCGGAATGGATACCATTGAAGAATCAATTGTGGATGCGCGTAAAAATGCGAAAGATCACGGCTTTGAAAATGCCACATATGTAACAGGGCCAGCCGAGCAGTGGTTACCAAAATGGGTAAGTGAAGGCTGGAAGCCGGACGTTATCGTCGTGGATCCACCGCGTACGGGCTGTGATGAAAAGCTTTTAAAAGCAATTTTACAAGTGAAGCCGAAGAAAGTTGTTTACGTATCTTGTAACCCATCGACTCTTGCAAAAGACGTCCAAATTCTTTCAAAGTACTACAAAGTAAAAAACGTACAGCCAGTCGATATGTTCCCTCATACGGCTCACGTTGAGTCTGTGACGACATTGAAGTTGAAAAGTATGCATAAATAAGAATGTACTAAAGACCCAAACCTCGCGTGGTTATGTGCGATTTTTGGGTTTTTTTGTCTCTTTAACTTTCCTCATCAAGTTCCATTAGTTCTCTTTCAATAAGGAATACAGAAATTTCAAATGCATCTATACGTCGCCTAGCTAAAGTGATTTGCGATTTGTACCTACTGGGAATTTCTTTTGCTTCTAGCGTTTTGACGGTTTCTCTGAGCTTATGTAAAGTTGAATCAATTTGACGTTTTGCTTCAACTAATTCAGGTTTTGAGAATTCCACTGTAATACCTCCGTTGATTATTTTTTAGTAGTAAATGAGCTGCTTTTATTTTGTAAAGATATAGTATCATAGAAAGAGTAATTATTTGGTTTTTAATTATGTAAGGGACCATATTCTTGGAGAGGCGGTTCGGTGATGACAAACACAAGTACTGCAAAAGAAATACATAGCTACGTGCTTTCGGAAGAAAAGCAACAAGCGCTCTATAAACGTATTTTATTCATTGTTAGTATCTCACAAATACTTGGTGGTGCAGGGCTCGCTGCAGGAGTGACGGTTGGTGCACTTATTGCCCAGCAGATGCTCGGAACAGAAGCTTATGCAGGAGTTCCTTCTGCGCTGTTAACTTTTGGATCGGCTGGAGCTGCGCTGCTAGTGGGCAGACTTTCACAACGATATGGACGGCGTATTGGGCTATCAACTGGTTTTTTCTTTGGTGGTATCGGTGCAGTTGGGATCATATTGGCAGCTATTCTAAACAGTATTGTACTGTTATTTGCTTCGTTGCTAATATACGGAGCAGGCACAGCTACAAATCTGCAGGCTCGCTATGCGGGCACAGACTTAGCCAACAGCAAGCAGCGAGCCACAGCGATTAGTACGACAATGGTGTTTACGACATTCGGTGCCGTAGCGGGTCCTAACTTAGTAGGCGTGACGGGAGAATTTGCCCAGTCAATCGGGTTTCCATCTCTTACAGGTCCGTTCATGTTAGGAGCAGCTGCTTATCTTTTAGCTGGAATCTTCCTTTTTATCTTTCTTCGTCCAGAGCCATTAGTCATAGCAAGAGAAATAGAAATGATGAAGCAACATGATAAAAAGGAGGCTACGGCTTCAGCAGCGATGAAAGAAGATAAAAGAGGAATTGTAATTGGTGCCACAATTATGGTCATTACTCAAATCGTGATGGTTGCCATCATGACGATGACACCTGTTCATATGACTCACCACGGCCACGCCTTAGGAGCCGTTGGATTAGTAATTGGCTTTCATATTGGTGCTATGTACCTTCCGTCACTGTTTACTGGAATCCTTGTCGATAAGCTTGGACGCGTTCCGATGGCGATTGCTTCTGGAGCTACCTTGCTGTTAGCTGGATTAATCGCAGCACTAGCACCAGGAGAATCCATGTTTTTATTAGTCCTTGCCCTTGTTTTACTTGGATTAGGGTGGAATTTTGGCTTAATAAGCGGTACGGCACTAATTGTGGACTCTACGAGCATCTCTACACGAGCGAAAGTGCAGGGAACGGTTGATGTTTCCATTGCCTTATCAGGAGCTGCAGGTGGAGCTTTATCAGGAGTGATTGTAGCAGGTTCAAGCTTTCCCACGTTATCACTAGTTGGGGGGATGCTTTCGTTGTTATTGATTCCAGTTGTAGTGTGGCAGAGAAGAAGTAAACAGTAAATGCATTTGTGAAAAAATAATATTTGGGAAGGAAACCTTCTTACCGGTTAGAAAAATAAGCTAGTATAATAAATATGTTCGTCTTTACCTTTATTTTTTATGAAGCTATTTCGAGAGTTGCCAAGGAGGCTTTAATATGACAAATAACGAAAAGCAGTTGTCACCTGAACAGAGTGAAGAAATTATTACAGTATTGAGAGAACGTTTTGAAAAAAATATAAATCGTCATCCAGAGCTTGAATGGAGCAAAGTAGAAGCAAAGCTCAAAACAAATCCTGAAAAACTCTGGTCCCTTCATGAAATGGAGCGAACTGGCGGCGAGCCAGATGTAATTGATTATGATACAGAAACGGATGTATACACGT
Organism: Bacillus sp. 1780r2a1; assembly: GCA_024134725.1. Taxonomy (NCBI): domain Bacteria; kingdom Bacillati; phylum Bacillota; class Bacilli; order Caryophanales; family Bacillaceae; genus Bacillus; species Bacillus sp. 1780r2a1. The sequence continues at coordinate 413,782 of CP099863.1, forward strand.
TCTATGATTGTTCAGTAGAAAGTCCAAAAGGACGTCGAAGCGTTTGTTACGATCGTGAAGCGCTGGAATCAAGAAAGAAGCACAAGCCTGAAAATACGGCTATTGATATGGCTACGGATATGGGAATTGACCTTTTAACGGAAGAACAATATCGATATCTACAGGAGTTTGGAAGCTTCGATAATAAAACATCGAGTTGGGTACAAACACCAGCCCCTATTAGAAAGCGTGGTGGAGCTATCTTTTGTGATCGTCGCTACGACACAGTCTTTGTCTACCATAACGGAGCGGATTCTTACTATTCTTCCAGGGGCTTTCGAGGCCTATTAAAGGTTTAAACAATATTTATTTAACCCTAAATTCTTTGAGTTAGAGAGAGAATTTAGGGTTTTTTATTATGTTTCTTTTTTGTTTTAAAAAACAAGCCAAAAGCAATGTTTCTGTGTCTAATAAGTATACGGAGAAAGGGTGAGTTTGGGAGCATAAAGAAATTGAACTTGCCCCAATTGGGGGGATTTAAAAGAGGGGAATGAATAGAAAATAGTAAAAAGAGCAGAGTCAATTCTGCTCTTTTTACTATATGAAAGCTAAACCTTTTCATAAACAGCTGGGGCTTGACCAGTGATTCTGCCATCCGGCTTTGTTAAGTCTGAAATCAGCTTCATTTCCGTTTGAGATAGTTCAAAATCAAAAATTTTATTAAAAATTTATTGATTAAAGAACAAATGTTCGTATATAATGAGAACGAATGTTCCTCACTTTTTCTTTTAAGGAGTTATTTTCATGGATTATGGTCAGTTACCGAACAGAGTCATTATTTGTATTGATATGAAAGCATTTTTTGCATCGGTTTCTTGCGTTATTAGGGGATTGAATCCATTGAAAGTAAAACTTGCTGTTGTGGGAGACACGAAGCGGCCTGGCTCAGTTGTTTTAGCAGCCACGCCCTTGTTAAAGAAAGAAGGAATCAAAACCGGCAGTCGGCTGTTTGACATTCCTAAAAGAAAAGACGTTTATGTGGTGAACCCATCTATGAAGCGCTATATCAAGGCTTCTAACTATATTTCAAGCTTGGTACTACAGTATGTAGCGCCTGAAGATTTTCATGCATACAGCATTGATGAATTGTTTATTGATGTGACAGCTTCTCTACATTTATTTGCCAAAACTCCTGAAGAATTAGCCCATCGAATACGTGATGAAATCTACCAAAAGACGAGGCTAACAGCCACTGCAGGAATAGGCCCCAACCTCTTATTAGCTAAAATCAGTTTGGACCATGAAGCGAAGAACAGCTCATCGGGCGTTGCTCATTGGCGCTATGAGGACGTTCCTATTAAACTATGGTCAATTCATCCATTGAAAAACTTCTGGGGGATTTCATCGGCTACGGAAAAACGATTACACCGTTTAGGCATTACGACTATAAAAGAGCTTGCGCTTTCTTCCAAAGAGATGTTGAAAAAAGAGTTTGGTGTTATGGGAGAAGAGCTTTACCAACATGCTAACGGAATTGATTTTAGCCGTATTTCTGACGTGTATGTTCCAAGCTCTCGTTCTTTTGGAAAGAGTCAAATTTTATTTCAAGACTATACGAGTCGAAAAGAAGTGGAACTTTTGCTATTGGAGCTGTTAGATGACGTCTGTTTTCGATTGCGTATGCACCAAGTGGTGGCTCAAACTGTTCATTTATCCATTGGCTACAGTAAGCAAAAAGGAGGATTTTCCAAGCAAAAGAAAATGATGCGGGCGTCAAACTTGACCCAAGATATCTTTCCATATTGTTTAACAATCTTACATACATTTGATAGTGGAATGCCTATTCGATCGATTGGTATTTCGCTATCAAAAACAAGCATTCAAAGAGAAGAGCAAATGAGCTTATTTGAAGATAGTGATCAGCGTGAAAGAGCCTATGCGCTTTCCAAAACGGTTGATGATATTCGACTACGCTACGGAAAGAACAGTATTCTACGAGCTTCAAGCCATCTCGATCACTCAACAGCTCACTATCGAAATGGCCTCATTGGGGGGCATAAAGCATGATAAGAAAGAGGGGATTTTATGCAAAATAGAGGAATGAAAAAATGGCGACCATTTGCAACGATGCCACAGCAGTATATAGGTATACAAAACATAATTAATAAACAATTAGAAGTTTCACAGCCAGTGTTAGCCGAAGATCAAATAGAGCACATGAACTTTACTTTAATTGAAGCATTACATGCAAATCGAAAAGTTTATCTTACATACTACAAGCAAGGGCATTATATAACGGAAACAGGATTCATTCAGTTTGTCGATTCATTGAGGGCCCTTTTTGTTTTTATTGACGATGCATTAGGAGCCAAACGTAAAATGAGATTAAGTGAGCTGATTGATGTACGGTTTGTGTGAAGCACGGTCACTTAACAACCTCATATTTTGTAAAGTAACAGTGACTATTTTAGTTTGTAATCAGAAAAAATAGTAAAAAAAATTTCCAAATACATAGTATAATTTACTTAACAAAAGTCATAGGGGGTAATGATTGTGATCAAAATGCTGAAAGAAGTAAACGGTGAGCTCCTTTATTGGGAAGTCTGGGAAGATGAGAAAACGTTATTGATTCACTATGGACGAGTTGGAGATGCAGGCGAGACTCAAGAAAAGAAACTATCGCGACTTCACAATGCAGAAAAGTTAATGGAAGGCCTAGCAGAAGCAAAAGTTGATGAAGGCTATGATTACATAGATGAAGATGAGCTTATCGAGCTGGTTGTACAGTATAGCTATGAAGATGGGGAAATGGAAGAAGTACTTGATAAGAGACATCACGTTGAGGATTTAATGAATGAATGCTTAGGGTGGACAGGTAATGGCTTCTGCGATGGTGGAGACATTGGAAGTGGCACAGCGAATATTGTAAACTATGTGATTGACCCCGAGAAAGCCACTCAAACTATTATCCAAGATCTTGAAAAGAACAACGTGCTTGAAGGCGCAAAGATTGCCTATTTAGATGATGACAGCGATGAATACGTAGCGCTTTATCCAAAAGGAGCAGAGTTTGAATTAATTTAACATCGTTATTGATAAAAGGCATTTTGTTACTCCTTACATAAATAAATTTAGAAGAGTAGTAGTTACTCTTCTTTTTCTAGTTTTATCAAAAAGGACTTTCTATGAACATACTGAACTACTAAATAAGACAATTTATTAAAAAGAGGAGCATTGTATGGCGAAATCAAAGCCAATTTATGTGGAAATAGTAATTGATTGTGAAATGGAGAAGCTTTGGGAATATACGCAAAAACCTGAGCTACACCAGCAGTGGGATTTGCGATTTTCAAATATTGAATATTTACCGAAAGAAAAAGAAGAAGCGCCTCAGCAGTTTCTGTACCAAACGAATATTGGGTTTGGAATTAGCATAAAAGGAACGGGAGAGAGCGTAAAAACGATTGAAAAAGATGACGAGCGCATTTCCTCACTAAAATTTTGGGCAGACCACCCAATTTCGCTAATTAAAGAAGGTAGTGGCTACTGGAAGTATATAAAAACTGATCGAGGCATCCAGTTTTTAACTCAGTATGACTATAAGACTCGCTTTAGTTTTTTGGGCAGAGTGCTAGATGTCCTTTTTAAACCGCTGATGGGTTGGGCGACAGCTTGGAGTTTTGACTGTCTACGGTTATGGATTGAAAAGGAAATTCCACCGCGTATTTCGATAATGAAAACCCTGTTTCAAATCATTTTAAGTGGTATCCTTGCTTTTATCTGGATTTACCAAGGGCTTGTTCCTAAAGTTTTATATCAAGAAGCAGGCGAGCTGGCGTTATTAAAAGGAACAGGTTTACTTCAAGGAAAAGAAGAACTTTTTTTATACGGACTAGGAGCTGGACAAATTACCTTCGGCTTGCTTTTTTTAATATTTAGCCGAAGCAAATGGCTTCATTTGATAAATATTGTCGCGTTAATTAGCTTAGGTGTTGGCGCAGTAATGAGTGGAGGTAGTATCTTTGCAGCACCTTTCAATCCAGCCACCTTAACGCTTGCAATGATTGGCTACTCAGCAATGGCGCTTTTGAACTTACGCGATTTACCAAGCGCGTCAAGTTGCAAAAGAAAACGAACGACAAAAAGGGGAAAACAATGATTTCAATTTATGAACGAGCACTTGGAGAAGCTTACAGTCGGCTTCACCCAGAACTTCAGAAGAAATTTGGCTTAACGAGCGAGGCTAGAACATCTATTATCTGTACTGGAGTGATGGAAGAAATATGGGGCGGAAAAGTTTATATGAAACCTTTTCTTCATCTAGGTGCACAGAAGAACATTACATTTTCAGAAAGAGGGAGAAATATCCCATTTACGTTAGAGAATTACGCGTATCGAAACGCACAAGGTCAGGAGTGCATGGCTTGGATTCGGAAATTTCAATTTGACCCAGTACGCAATTTTGATGCCACAATGATCTATAGTTCGAAGAAGAAAGGAATTGTAGATTATCTAGGTATCGACCAAGACTTTGTCACGGATATTGATATTTCCGTGTTGGAAAACGGCGGGATTCGTTTACTTTCAGGACCGCTTACGTTTTCGAAAAAAGGTTTAAATCTAAAGATACCGGCCGTTTTTTCAGGTACAGCGGAAGCAATTGAGTGGTATGACGAAGAAAACGAGTGCTTTCACATTCATGTGGCAGTAACGAACGGAAGCTTTGGCACAGTATTTGGCTATAAAGGAACGTTCACGATTGAGTACGTGACTTGTGAAGATCCTCCCGCCTACGCAAAACCAAGGCGTGAAGCAGTAGTAACAGCGGTTTAGGAGGAAAGCTGAGTTATGAGAAAGTTCACATCCATACAAGCACTTATCGGATTTATTATGTGGCTAAGTTTCTTTCTAGCTCTTGAAGTTAATCAAATTGAGCGGCTTTTACTATTTGCCATGCTCGTCATTGTACCGCTTATCTTAAACGTTATTGAAACAAGAAATCGCAACGGCGATACGTTTAAAACGTACATATTCAGCGTATATCTATATCCAATAGCCGCCCTGTTAGCTTGTTTGTCATTCTTTTTTTCCACAGGAATAACAGCAGGGTTATTATCGCTTGGTTGGTTAATATGGACAGCAATGGTGTTTTTATATGGTGCATCAAGGCTTTTGGCAAGAGGCCTTTATTTAATTGAAGAAGTAAGTATTGATATTGGGTTAATGTATCTCCTGCTTGGAGGAGCTTGGTTTTCAACGTTTCAATTTGGCATCGACGTGGTGTCATTTGGACCAACAATTACGCTATTGACCGCTATCCACTTTCACTTTTCGGCTCTGATTACGCCAATCTTTATAGGTTTTGTTGGAAGGTTACTGAGGCAACGAGGTGAGAAACTACCAGTTATGTATCACATAGCAGCAATTGGTATTATGGTAAGCTCGATGGGTATTGCGGTTGGCATTACGTTTTCTCGATTGGTTGAATTCGTGTTTGTTGTAGTGTTTGTCATTTGTCTGTGGCTATATGCCTATTTTACAGTAGTAAGGATACGAACCTTAACCAAAAGCACAATTGCGTATGTTTTTCTTGTCTTATCATCGGGGACACTTTTGTTGACCATGCTACTGGCAGGGTATTATGGCTTATCACGCGTACTACACGTCGAGCTCATTTCAATTCCAAATATGGTGTCGCTTCATGGGATTGGGAATGCATTTGGATTTGTCTTTCTAGGGGTCATCGGCTGGTCTTTTATTCGTCCAAGTATGGTATTCAACCCATACGCAATGCCTACTAGCAATCTTTTTGGAAGGTGGAAAATTGGCGCTGATTTCTTTCAGCAGTACGAATCAAAAGATAGAAAGCATAACCACTATGAAGGGCTAGTAGATAACTTAGGTGAATTTCAGCAAAGAGGTTTCAATGCTCAGTCTGTTCATCCTACTGTTCGACATTTTTATGAACAAACTCTTGAATATGAGCTTCATTCTAAAACATATTGGCATAAAGGATTTGGTTTTCTATCCAGAATCTATAAGCAATTTAGCTCAAGTATTGAGCAAATTAACCTACCGCTTAATCATGAAACGGAAGAGCTAGTTGTGGATAGCAGAATTGTTGGAATTAGCAGTAAGCAAGATGGAAGGCAGAAAGTTCGAGCTTGGATTCGAACATCAAGAGAAACGAATAAAGCTGTTTTTGTCGCTGCGTATTCATCCCATGAATATCAGGAGAAAAAGTACTTAAATATTGCGCTTCCTCTACCGTCTGGCCAAATGACCGGCGTGCTGCGCTTTGAAAATCCACAGGATAAGCAGAGAGAAAGAGGCTTTATTTTAACTAGTCTAAAACAGTCAGCTGATAAAGGTGATGAAGGGATTTACTACGTAACAAAGTGGTTTACAATTCGCTTACCAATAAATGAGCATTTTACAGTATGGCCAGAGACAGGCTTACATCAAATCAAAGCTAGTCATAAAATGTGGATTTTTGGAATTCCGTTTCTTTCAATTGATTACACCATAAAAAAGCGTGAAGGTCTAGCATAAACCTTCACGCTTTTTTTATTTGATCAACCAATCGCCATAATACTCGTACCATAAGTTATCTGCTATAGCTATAATAACAAAAACGATAAAAAAAGCAGTAACTATTAACAACACCTTAGTACTCGTTTTCTTTTGGTACTTGTCAAACAGCTTGCTCGCCAAATTAAATAATAGGAAAAAGATAATTACTTTAATGATAATAGCAACGATAAGAGTTAGCGAAATGGAACCTTTAAGATAATCTTCAAGTACGAGATCCTGTACGAAATAAAGGAACCAACTTAAAATAAAAAGTCCTAAAAACGTAAACCAGCGCATAGAAGCTCCTTTAAAATTAATTTATATTGATTTTACCATCAATGAAAAATAATGGTATTACTTATTGTTCAAGCGGGTAAGTTAACTGTATATTATTACGTTAAAGGCCGGTGAAAACCTCTTGAATAGTATTTGGGTTTCGATTGTTATTGTTTTAATCCTTATTGTCGCAAATGGACTCTTTGCGATGACCGAAATTGCAATTGTAACGTCTAAAAAGAATCGACTTGAAAAATTAAAAGAACAAGGTGACCGCAGAGCTGCATATGCATTAAAGCTTGCTGAGGATCCAAACCAGCTGTTATCAACCATTCAAATTGGAATTACGTTAATTGGTGTAATAACAGGGGCATTTGGAGGAGCCACAATTGCCCGGCAGCTATCAGGCTATGTAGACCAAATTGATGCTTTGGCTGCGTTTAGCTATCAGTTAAGCTTTATCATTGTGGTAGGTCTGTCTACATACTTGTCGTTAATTATTGGGGAACTGGTCCCAAAGCGAATTGGATTAAACAATCCAGAAAAAACGGCATCGATTGTGGCAAAGCCAATGTATTACTTCTCAAAAATTGGTAAACCTCTTATCTTTATCTTAAGTAAATCAACAGAGTTTGTACTAAAAGTGCTGAGAGTAAAGCCAAATGATGAGCCAGATGTAACGGAAGAAGAGATTACTCAGCTGATTGAACAAGGCGTATATAGCGGAGTTGTTGAATCCATTGAACAAGATCTTGTGGAACAAATCTTTTACTTAGGAGATAAGCGATTAGGCGATATTTTAACACCACGCCCTCAGCTCGTATGGCTTGATTTAGAAGATCCATTAGAGGAAAACATTAGGATTATGAAAGAAAATTCATATTCTAGGTTTCCTGTAGGAGAGGGAACGCTTGATGATTTTAAAGGAATTGTTCATGCGAAAGACATGTTTGCAAAGCTAGTGTCTGATGAACACTTTGACTTGACAGAATGTATACGTCAAACAATCATTCTTCCTGAATCAATGAAAGCTTTTCAAGCGATGGAAATGTTGAAAAAATCCGCACACCACGAAGCAATTGTAATCGATGAATATGGCGGGGTGGAAGGATTAGTTACTCTTCACGACGTGTTTGAACATATTATTGGTGAGATGCCAGAAGAGCACGAAACAGAGCTTCAAATCGTCCAGCGTAACGAAAATTCTTGGCTTGCAGATGGGCTGATACCAATCGACACATTTGTCAGGTACTTCGACCTTGAAGGTGTCGAAAACCTAACGAGCAATAAAAATTTTCATACTCTTGGTGGTTTTATCACCAGCCAAAAGGGAGAAATTCCTAAAGTAAAAGATGAAGTTCGCGTAGGGGATTTGTTATTGGAAGTGGTTGATATGGATCAGTTTCGTGTAGACAAGGTGATGGTTTCAAGAGTTGAAGAAAGTTCATTAGGCGAAATGTAGCAATGGTATATAAAATAGTATGAAAAGCAGCCCATATTATACAAATATGGGCTGCTTATTTTTATTAGCATAGGAAAAAAGCAGATGAATGAACAAAAGCCTTTTGTGATTTAACAATAATAAAATCATGAATAAGATAAAATATTTATTGAAAAACAATAAATTTTGAGTTACTATCATATTGTAAATAATAAATTAAGTGAGGTGCTTTATATGAAACAAGGATTATCAACACTATTTTTAAAGGTAGCTGTGATTTTGATTGGAATACCTGTTCTCCTCTTATGTATATTTTTAGTTCCAGAGTTGGCTGGTGTTACTGAAAAATTACTTCCTGAATTTGCGTATATGAAGTATTTCGTTTCCGTTGCGTTTTATGCTTCAGCCATACCTTTTTATTTTGCTTTATATCAAGCTTTCAAGCTTTTACGCTATATTGACAAAAATAAGGCTTTCTCTGAATTATCTGTAGAAGCATTAAAGAAAATTAAATATTGTGCCGTTGCGGTTAGTATGCTACATCTTTTTGTGTTACCATTTTTCTATCTCTTTGCGGAAAAGGACGATGCTCCGGGAGTCATTTTGGTCGGCTTAATTGTTCCATTTGCTTCCATTGTTATTTCTGTGTTCGCCGCGGTTCTTCAAAGGATTTTAAAAGAAGCAATCAATATCAAATCAGAAAACGATTTAACAATTTGAGGTGAAGAATATGGCTATTATTATTAATATCGATGTGATGTTAGCCAAGCGGAAAATGAGCGTAACTGAACTGTCAGAGAAGGTAGGAATTACAATGGCAAACCTTTCTATTTTAAAGAATGGTAAAGCCAAAGCGGTACGTTTCTCAACGTTAGAAGCTATATGTAAAGCTTTAGACTGTCAGCCAGGTGATATCCTAGAGTATCAAAATGATGAGGATATGTTAGACACATAGAAAATAATTATTTTTGTGAGCCCGCCATCTTGTTTAGTCGAAACGGTAAAGGTTTGTTCTTTTTGATGAATGAAACGCTCACTTAACGCATATTGATTCTAAAAGGTTGTTAATTCCAAGTAAAAAGGTAATTGTATCAAACAGGTCTTTTTGCTATGATAATAGTATCTAATAAGAAATGGGGGTTTTTCTGTTGACAGCATCAATGAGATTACGTTTACCAATGTTCATTCGCTAATTGAATAATTGGAAGCTCTGCCTGCGCTCAGAGCAACGGGATTGGTCTGTCTATTTTTAAGAAAACCCTATATTTTACGGTTATTTTAAGAAGAGAGGAGAATATTCCTCTCTTTTTTGTTGTCTCAAAATAGGAGTGCATGGACGGAGTTAGTAGGTAAATGAGATAAAAATTGAATAGAAATGAGCTGTTAAATATGAATAGTGCAGAAAACCATTTACAAGAGAACTGGTTAAAGAATATTATTCTTTTTCTTAGTAGCCAGACAATTTCACTGTTTGGATCGTCCCTTGTGCAGTATGCTATCATGTGGCACATTACGTTAACCACACAGTCGGGCTTCATGATGACGTTGTATATTATCTGTGGATTTATTCCGACCTTTATTTTATCGCCCGTTGCTGGGGTTTGGGCGGATCGCTACAATCGAAAAGTCCTCATTATGCTCGCGGACGGTTTAATTGCCACTGCAACACTTGTTCTAGCAATTCTCTTTTTAATGGGATTTGATAGTATTTGGCTTCTGTTTGTGATGGCAGCAGTCCGTGCATTTGGAGCAGGGATTCAAACACCTGCTGTTGGGGCCATTTTGCCACAAATTGTGCCAAAAGATAAGCTGACCAAAGTAAACGGAGCAAATGGAAGTATCCAGGCAATCATTATGTTTATATCACCAATGATTAGCGCTGCTTTACTTACTACAATGTCGCTTGAGGTTATTTTTTTCATTGATGTAGTTACAGCAGCACTTGCTATCTTGACGCTGCTTACTTTCGTGAAAGTTTCTGTGCATAAAAAAGCTGTTGGGAAACAGGAAGTAAGCTATTTCAGTGATTTTAAACAAGGAATTCGCTACGTGAATAATCATGCTTTCTTAAAGCAATTTTTCTTATTCTTTGCGGTGTTCTTTGTACTAATGGCACCAGCTGCATTTTTAACTCCGCTTCAGGTTACGCGAAGCTTTGGTGATGATGTGTGGCGACTGACTGCAATCGAAATTGCATTTTCAGTTGGAATGATGATAGGTGGAGGGGTTATTGCAGCTTGGGGTGGCTTCCAAAATCGTATTAAAACGTTGGGCCTAGCAAGCATAATCATGGGCGTTTGTACGTTAGCCCTTGGTTTAGTTCCTATCTTTTGGCTGTATTTAGGATTTATGGGCCTTTTTGGAGTCGCTATGCCTATTTTTAATACGCCAGCTACCGTATTATTGCAAGAAAAGGTAGAAGAAGAGTATTTAGGGCGTGTATTTGGGGTGATGGGCATGATTTCTACTTCTATGATGCCGCTTGGAATGCTGGTTTTTGGACCTCTTGCAGACTTTGTTAGCGTAGAATGGCTTTTAGTTGGAACAGGTATCTTTATCGTTGTTCTTGCAATTTTCTTAGGGCAAAATAAAGTGCTAATTGAATCTGAAAAAAATACGCTCAATGCTTAATAGTGAGAGAATAGAAGGTAAACAGCAAAAACGAGATCATTTTATATGATCTCGTTTTTCTTCTTTTATTGGTTTAAGATAAGGAACTGTGCGAACAGATGCCCTGTGAATGTTTGTTTTTGTGCTTTGCTCCTCACCATGTACTATTCAGCTTGAAACCTTTGATACTTTAAAATGCGCAGGTGCGGTTATTCTCTCTTCTGCATGTCCATGGCGCTCTTGAACAAATAAAAGAGCGATACATCCGATGATACTAGGAACGGCAAAAGCCATAAATGCTTGCTGAGGAGCTAAGCTGGTTGTTAATAAGAAGCCGATAATTACAGGAGCTAAAATAGAACCTACTCGCCCAATGCCTACTGTTACACTTAACCCGGTTGTGCGAATTTCCGGTGGGTAGAACCCTGAAACATAAGGATTTACTAAGTTTTGAGTTCCAGCTGTACACGCACCGCTAATCGCAATTAACACGTATAATAAAAGCTGCTGAGATGTGAGGCTTAGCGCAACAAAACAAAGTGAACCGAGTAAAAACATGTATAAAAGAACTTTTCGGTGACCGATGCGATCAACGAAATACCCGCCTAATAAAGAACCTCCGATTTGACCTATTCCTAAAACAAGGCTGAAGGACAAGCTTGATGTAATACCATAACCGGAGCCTTGCATAATTTTAGGTAGCCATGTGTTTAGGCCGTAAATCATAAGGAGGCAGCTCGAGACAATAAGCCAAAAACATACTGTGCTAACACCTCGTTTGTCAGAAAAAAGCTTTTTAACAGGAACTCCTTTTGCTTTTTCTTTCACGGTTTCATATTCAAAATCATCGGTAGATTGATAATTTCCTCTAGGGCTAACTCTATTAAGAATGTTCGCAATTTTATCACCCTGGTTTCGCAGAATGTAAAATGATAGCGATTCTGGAAACTGCTTCAAAAATAGTGGTAGGGTGAGCAGCGGGATAATCCCTAGCCAATATAAAAAACGCCATCCTAAGCTTTCCATTAAGTACATCCCAATAAGTGAAGCTAGTATTGCTCCAATTGAGTAGCCGCAGTACATGGTAGCAACGGTGAGAGCACGATTTTTTTTAGGTGAGTATTCAGTCATAACTGCAATGACAGCTGGCATTAGGCCACCCATTCCTAGCGCTGCGATGAACCTCATAATGGTAAAGGTAAGTGGGTTTGGTGCAAGCCCTGCTAAAAGAGAAAAAATGCTGAATATAGCCATGCAAATCGCTAAAATCTTTTTTCGACCAATTACGTCTGCCAGAGAGCCGAGTAGGAAAGAACCAAGCATCATACCCACAAGCGTATAGCTGCCAATCGCTCCTGCTTCTACGACGCTTAGTCCGTAATCCTCCATCATAAGTGGTAAACCTATTCCGTAAAGTGCAATATCAAAGCCGTCAAACGCAATGGCATAAAAGCACCATAGAAACACGAGTAAGTGAAACTTATTAAATGTACTTTCAGCAATAACTTGAGAAGTTTGAACAACGCGCATAAAATTCCTCCTGAAATTTTTTTCGTTTAAGTTGCTTTTAAATATCCTTAGAAAACCCAACAATTTATTTTATTGTATGTATCCTACCATGACTAAAGAGGTATAGTGTAACTGATAAAACGCATCAATTGATATAGCCAAAAGATATAACAAATAAAAAACGACTATCGATTTGAACTTTTAACCATTTGAAGTTAAAATACAAACGGATATTATACAGAAAATTTCAAACAAAAAGGAGTCGCATTTATTTAATTATGAAATTACAGCAGCTCAAATATGTTATTGAAGTTGTGAGGTGTGGGTCGATTAATGAAGCAGCTCGCAGGCTCTACATCTCACAGCCAAGCTTGTCAAAAGCAATAAAAGAGTTAGAAAAAGAAGTTGGAATTACGATTTTCACCCGTACTTCAACGGGTATTGCCCTTTCCTCAGACGGAGCTGAGTTTCTAGGGTATGCAAGGCAGGTTGTTGAACAAGCAGAGTTGTTAGAACACAGATACTTAAATGCAGCGCCTTCTCCACAGCTGCTTTCCATTTCCACTCAGCACTATGCGTTTGCCGTCAATGCGTTTGTGGATATGATTAAAAAGTACGGGCAAGACAAATACCAGTTTACGATGAGAGAAACGAGAACCTATGAAATCATTGAAGACGTAAAGAGCTTAAAAAGCGAAATTGGCATTTTATACGTTAGCTCGTTTAATGAAAAAGTAATGCTGCAGCTTTTGAAAGAACAAGGGTTGGAGTTTCATGAGCTGTTTCAAGCTACTCCTCATATCTTTGTGAGTGTCCAAAATCAGCTTGCTAAAAAGAAATCCGTGACGCTTAAAGATTTAGAAGAATACCCACGGTTGAGCTTTGAGCAAGGAGAATTTAACTCGTTTTACTATGCTGAAGAAATTTTCAGCACGATTCCAAGTAAACAAAGCATTCAAGTCAGTGACCGAGCAACGTTATTTAATTTGCTTATTGGCTTAAACGGCTACACCATTTCAACAGGTATTGTAAGTGAAGATTTAAATGGATCAAATATTGTATCGGTACCGCTTGATGAAGGTGAGTTCATTAGAGTAGGATGGGTTGTTCACAACAAAACTCAACTTAGTCGCATGGCTCGAATTTATTTAGAAGAGCTTCATAAAGTAATTGAAAAGTATCACCAAAAATGAACTAGAAGCGATTGGCTTCTAGTTTTTTTGTTTGTTTTCTTGTAAGAGGAAAGTTCAGCTAGGGTAACCGCGTTTGTTCTTAGTTTCTCATAAATTCCCTTTTTATAGTTCAATGATACTTGTAGAACTTTGTCGGTTTTTGGGGATTAATAACTAATCTTTAGAAAAACATTAAATCCTTAGAACTGTATTTCTCTTTCGCTCTATTCATAATTCTCAATCTAATATAAATTAAAAAAGCAGAAAATTAATGAAAGGTTGTAATTAAATGGATAGAATTACAAGAGTTGAAAAATTTTCTAAGCAAAAAGCAAAAGAGAGAAAGAAGCTTATCAAAATTGGTGGAACAGGGTTAGCCATTGTAACAACAATTACTGGATGCAGCGTCTCAAACGCGTTAAACAGCGAACAGACAGAGGCAACAGTCGCACAAGTACAAAAAAGTGCTCAAGATCAGAAGCCTAGCATGAACCCTAAAAAGGTAGTAAACCTGCCAGAAAAGGAGATACCATTTTCTTATAATCAAGCAAACCAACCACTAGAGCAAAGGGTAGTCCATTCTCCTAAGCCGGACGAGCAGGTGCTAGCACAAGAAATCACTGCCGCGTCTAGTGCAAAAGAACAAGATACAGTGAAAGAAGTCACAATTAAGCAAGATCCAGTGGAGCCTGCAGTAAAAGTAGTACCAGTACCGTTAAGCTATCAGGAACAAGAGCCTGTACCTTCGCCCGTAGAAGAAGAAATGAACGTACAAACACCCGTACAAGAGTTACCAACAGAAGAGCTACAAACAGAATTTGAAGAGAGTATAGTGCCAGTTGAAGAGCCACCAATTCAAGAGGAAGCTGCTTTACAAGTAGAGAAAGAGCCAGCACCTGTTCAAAAAGTGGAGTCTAAAGAAGAAGAAGCTTTAGAAGAGGATCAAAGTGCTCCAATTCAGGAAGAGCAAGAATCCTTACAAGAAGAAAAAGTGGCGCCTGTGCAGCAAGAACAAAGTAATTCGTCAATACCTGTTGAAAATAACGTAAGGCAGGAGCAAATTTTAGAAGTTCTTGGAGTTGTAACTGGTTTAGTCGATGCTCATTGTATTGAACTTGACGTTCAAGGACAGATGAAAGCGTTTCATGTTAAAAGCGACATCGATTTACAAAACGAGATTCGCCAGTATGAAGCAGGAACAGCACTGGTTGTTCGTTATGTAGCAAGTCCAAATGGACAAAATCAAATTCGTGATATTGTAGAAGTTGTAAGTCCTGATACGGGCGATCAAACAGTATCTATTGAAGCTGATTATTTTGAAATGGTGAATTGGAATACGGTTCAAGTTTACGTAAACAATCAGCCAACAACGTTCAAGCTATCAGACTATTTGGCACATCATAAAGAGAAATTTGCTCCTGGTACAAAAGTGTTACTGACAGGAGTAAAAACCTCGCAAGGAACAATGATTGAAAGCATCAGTCCATTGTAAAATGTCTATTTGTATAACTAGAAGAATGCGTTAGCATTTGCCTATAGTAATAGATCATATATTCTTTACGGTTAATTCTATTTTCGTGTGGTAGCTAACTATCACACGAAAATAGAAGGCAAGATTACATCTATCTAAATGAACCACATTTTTATCCTCTCAAACTACTTATATTAAATTCCCATTTTTTATTTTTCTCTATGCTATCTAGCATCGTTTCGGTTAAAACAATACAATTTTCTTATCATTTTGCTGTTGCGTACCAAAATGGACTAGGCTATAATGACTTTATCGAAAGCGCTTTCGATAAAGTGGAGACAAGCATGTCTAATGTAAGAAATCCATGGACATAGCGATTTTTTATACTATTTTATATCTGAATTTTTAGAAAAATATAAGCTTATTTTATCTCAATCACTAAGATTAACCAGAGAGTAGGGACCACATACGTAGAACTTTATAGGTAATAGAAATGTTAATTAAAATGTAAGCGATTACTATATTTTAATAGAAGAGAGGAAATCATAAATGGAAAGTCCTTCTTTAAAACGAAAGGTTTTCGGCTCCATATTATCAGCAGCGTTAATTAGTTATTTGTTTACCCCGGTTGGTCATGCCGAAGAGGAAGAACAAGCTAAAGGGCAAAAAGAAAAAAATAAGCCAATGTGGACTCAAGTGTGGGGAGACGAGTTTGACGATGGAAAGATTGATCCTACGAAATGGACGTTTGATTTAACAAACGGTGCTTCTGTGGGCATACCTGGGTGGGGGAACAATGAGCTCCAGTATTACACCAATCGTTCAAAAAATGTTCGAGAAGAAGGTGGTAATCTTGTCATTCAAGCTCATAAAGAAAGCTACCAAGGCTTTGACTACACATCTGCTCGTGTAAAGACGAAAGGGTTGTTCAGCAAGAAATACGGGAAGTTTGAAATCCGTGCTAGCGCCCCAACAGGTAAAGGCTATTGGCCTGCCGTTTGGATGCTTCCGGAGCATAATCGTTACGGAGGCTGGGCAGCTTCGGGTGAAATTGATATTATGGAAGGCTGGGGTAGCAGGCCAAATACTATTGCGGGCACCATTCACTATGGTCAGCAGTGGCCAAACAATACGTATAGCGGTGAAGAATACACATTTAAAGATGGAAGCACAATTGAAGATTTCCACACATATGCCGTTGAATGGGAGCCTGGTGAAATCCGATGGTACGTGGACGGTGAGCTCTATAGCGTGCAAAACGATTGGTACAGTCAAAGTGATGGACAGCCAGATACCAATGCTTATCCAGCGCCGTTTGACGAAGAATTTCATCTCATTATGAATCTAGCAGTTGGTGGGAATTTTGATGGGAATCCAACGGCAGAGACCCAGTTCCCAAAAGAAATGAAAATTGACTATGTAAGAGTCTATGAGTTAACGGGCAGAGAGTACCGTGAGCCAACTCCTCCAGTCATTCCAAAAGAAGAATATTTGTCAGGTGCTAAGCTTCCTCAAGCAGACGGAAACTTAGTTTATAACAATCAGTTTACAGAAACAAAAGCAGGTGACCCTGGCATGGGAATTGAAGGTACTGCTAACTGGTCCCTTCATAAAGAGCCGGATGGAGATGCAGTTTTATCAGTAGAAGAATTAAACAATAGCCGCTTTTTAAAGGTAAATATACTTCGTCCTGGAGGTCAGCTTTACTCGGTGCAGCCTCAGTCTATTGTGTCACTAGCGAAAGGCCGCTTTTATAAGCTAACGTTTGATGCTAAAACGGAAGTAGCTAGAAGCATGAAGGTACAAGTAACAGGAGGAGCATCAGTTGGATACGCAGGATATTCACCAGCTTTAAATGCTCAGCTGACAAACCAAGTACAAAGCTATGAAGTTTTGTTCCAAATGAAAAAAGAATCCGATAATGCAGCGCGCGTTGAGTTTAATCTTGGAACAAACGACCAGCCTGTATGGATTGGAAACGCAAAGCTTGTAGAGGTTGAAGGAATTCCGTTTAATGACGATATTCCAAAGGTTCCTTTAAGTGATGGAAATCGAGTATACAACGGTACATTTAGCGTGGGAGAAGCAGATGGAATGAGCTATTGGCACGTTGTACAAGCGAGAAAAATAAATGCTTTAGCAACCGTTGACCCTAATGAACGCCAGCTTCATATTGATGTGAAAACAAGCAGCAAATATGCAGATGATTTGAAGTTACTTCAAAAAGGTATTTTCCTGAATGCAGGACAAGGGTATGAATTAAGCTTTGATGCAAGTATTCAACCAAAAGGTGATATGTTTGTTGCGCTGACAGACGAAGATGGAAACGTGTATGAGAAGCAGAAAGTAAAAGTATCTTCCAGAATACAGAAATATCACTTCGCTTTTAAAAATTTACAGCTACCTCATGACGATAAAAATGCTCAGCTTGTCTTTTACTTAGGAGATGTAAAAAAGAGTATAACAATTGACAACATTCATTTACGTTAAGAGGACTCTTCAATTAAAAGAAAGCCTAGGTATAAGCAGGCTTTCTTTTTTTTATTTAATGATGCTATAGTTAACGATAGATTGAAAAGGCATTCATGAGAATGAAGAGGTGGAGTGCATGAGGTTTTTAAATCATTCTTTAGCTCAAGAAATTGTAAATCGAACGAAGAATATTATTCATCGCAACATCAACGTGATGAATGAAAAAGGCGTAATTATCGGCTCAGGGGATCATCATCGAATTGATTCTATTCATGAAGGTGCTGTGCGAGTAATCGAAACACAAAAAGGCTTTGAAATTACGAGTTCTGATTTAACGCATTTTCAAGGAGTAAAAGCAGGAATTAATTTGCCCATTACCTTTCATGATAGGGTTGTTGGTGTGATTGGTATTACAGGTGAACCAGAGGAAGTGAGGAACTACGGTGAGCTTGTGAAAATGGCTGCTGAAATGATTCTACAGCAGGCAGTATTAATAGATGAAATTCAATGGGACGAGCGACTGAAAGAGGAATTAACGAGTCAATTGCTTCACGGCACGGAAACGTTAGATTCCTTTTACTTTGAACGAGTAGAGCGTTTAGGGATTCAGTTGGACCTCCCACGTATAGCAATAATCTTAAAAGCGGAAAATCATTCAAATGGCTATAAGTGGCTGCGAGGAAAGCTCGAAAACGATGACTTGTATGTTGTTCAACCAACTCATATTGTAGTGCTGAAAAGAATTGATATAACGAAGGAACAAGAAGACGGTGCTTTTAACAAAATCAAGAGCTGGATTCAACGTAATCAGCTAGAAGGCAAGATGGCAATTGGAAGGTTCTTGCCTTCAGTGGAAGGAATCGCTACATCTTATCAAGAAGCGCTCTATACGTTAGAAGTAGGTGAAAAATTACACCCTGATCAATCACTTTATCGCTATGAACATTATAAACTAGCTGTTTTTTTAGCTAAAGCGAAAGAATTTGGAGTAAAAGGCGAGCTAAGTCAATCACTTGAAGTGTTAAAAGACTATGACGAAAAAGGCGATTTGTTAGAAACTTTAAGCGTATATGTTGAAGAAAATGGTGATGTAAACAAAGCAGCAAGCAGGCTTTTTATCCACCGGAATACGCTGCGGTACCGATTGGAACGCATTTCGGAGCTAACAAATAAAGATCCCCGCAAACTCAGTGACTTGGTTGAGCTGTACGTAGCAATCCTACAGTATAAAATTCAATAAAGTTGTTCCGATGCACAAAAAGGCTTGCGAAAGACAGGCCTTTTTTTGGTTTCATGAACAATGTAGTCAGTTTAGAAAACGCTTACAATTAGTGTATAACATTCAAGGGGGAACGGGAAATGGATGCTACTATTGAAGTAAGCGCGTTAGGCGCAGTGGTTGCGCTTGTTGTTGCAATTGTATTGATCTTAAAGAAAGTATCTCCTGCCTATGGAATGATTGCCGGTGCTTTAATTGGTGGTCTAGTAGGAGGAGTGGATATAACGAATACCGTGGCGCTCATGATGGAAGGAGCGCAAGGAATTATTCCAGCAGTACTGAGAATATTAGCTGCAGGTATATTAGCAGGTGTGCTCATCGAATCAGGAGCAGCTGCTGTTATTGCAGAAACAATTGTAAAAAAACTAGGGGAAGCGAGAGCTTTGCTTGCGCTGGCGCTTGCAACAATGATTTTAACTACGGTTGGTGTATTTGTTGACGTAGCGGTTATTACGGTGGCACCAATTGCACTTGCAATTGCTCAAAAAGCCAAGCTGTCAAAACCAGCGATTTTATTAGCAATGATTGGAGGCGGGAAAGCTGGGAACATTATGTCGCCAAATCCCAATGCTATCGCAGCTTCAGATGCTTTTAATGTGCCGCTCACATCCATTATGGCAGCGGGCATTATCCCAGCAGCTTTTGGAATTTTTGTGACATATATCATTGCCAAAAAGCTTGTGAAAAAAGGGTCTCCTGTACAGCTTACCGAAATAGAAGTAAACAATGCAGATAAGCTACCAGCGTTTTTACCAGCTATTATAGCGCCGCTTGTGACGATTGTTTTACTATCACTGCGACCGCTGTTTGACATTAGTATTGATCCAATGATTGCGTTGCCGGCTGGAGGAATTGTCGGTGCGCTTGTGATGGGAAGAGGCAAAAAGCTAAATGACTATGCTGTTTCAGGATTAGGGAAAATGACGGGTGTGGCCATTATGCTTCTAGGAACGGGTACGCTTGCTGGAATCATCGCTAACTCAGGTTTGAAAGATGTATTGATTGAAGGATTAAGTGCGCTTGGTTTACCAGGCTACGTGCTGGCGCCAGCATCAGGAATTTTCATGTCTGCTGCAACGGCTTCAACAACTGCAGGCACAGCTGTGGCCAGCCAGGTGTTTAGCTCCACAATTTTAGAGATGGGCGTTTCAGCGCTTGCCGGAGCAGCTATGGTACACGCAGGTGCGACGGTTTTAGATCACTTACCGCACGGTAGCTTTTTCCACGCGACGGGGGGAAGCGTTCATATGGAAATTAAAGAACGCCTTAAGCTTATTCCATACGAATCAGCAGTTGGTTTAACGCTAGCCATTTTATCAACGCTCATTTACGGTGTGTTCAAGCTATTTAGCTAATATTAAAGTGTAGGGAGAGAGTGTAATGAAGATTGTCATTGCTCCGGATTCATTTAAAGAAAGCTTATCAGCTTTAGAAGTGGCTGAAGCAGTTGAAAAAGGTTTTAAACAAGTATTGCCACAAGCAAATTATGTGAAAATACCGATGGCTGATGGAGGAGAAGGAACGGTTCAGTCACTGGTTGACGCAACGGATGGAGAAATTATTTTAAAAAAGGTTACGGGTCCTTTAGGCGAACCGGTTGAAGCTTTCTTTGGCATTTTGGGAACGAAGAAGACGGCCGTCATTGAAATGGCAGCCGCATCAGGACTGCATCTCGTACCCCCAGCTAATCGAAATCCGCTTATGACAACAACAAAAGGTACAGGTGAGCTCATTTCAGCAGCGCTAGATTACGGCGTAAACCATATTATTATCGGGATTGGTGGAAGTGCCACAAACGATGGAGGCGCTGGAATGGCCAAAGCGCTTGGTGCACAGTTACTAGATGCAGAAGGAAACGAAATTCTAGATGGTGGAGGAGCACTCGGAAACTTAGCTTTTATTAATCTAGCAACGTTAGATTCGCGTCTTCAGCACGTCAAAATTGAAGTAGCGTGTGATGTTGATAATCCTCTTACCGGAGAGCGAGGAGCATCTGCCATCTTCGGTCCACAAAAAGGAGCAACACCAGAGATGGTTGCGCTGTTAGATCAAAATTTAAGACATTACGCAGCCGTTCTTGAACGAGATCTTGGTCAAAAGATTGATGACGTACCAGGAGCTGGTGCAGCAGGGGGATTAGGCGCAGGGCTGCTTGCTTTCTTACAAGCGGAATTAAAAAGGGGCGTCGACATCGTCATTGAGGCAACAAGTTTACTAGAAGCCGTGCGTGATGCTGATGTAGTCATCACGGGAGAAGGAAAAATTGATGGGCAAACCATTTACGGCAAAACTCCCATTGGCGTTGCCAAAGCGGCCAAAAAATATGGCGTTCCTGTCATTGGAATTGCTGGCAACGTTGGAGCTGACAGCCAGGTTGTTTATGAACATGGTATCGATGCATTATTTAGCATTGTGCCAGGAGTAACAACGCTGGAAAATGCTTTTGCGAATGCCAGCGAGTATGTGGAAAGAGCCGCAAAGAACGTGGCAGCTGTTTTTATAATTAATAAAAAAACCTGAATTTTAATCATTCAGGTTTTTTGCCTATTTGATTTATTGCCAAATAGCATACTATAAAAAAACTAGAAAGGCCAAAGCTAATCCAAATAGCCGTCAAATTAGAAACACCGTAAATAGGAATATTGCTAAATAATCCACCAGCTAGTGAACAATAGGGAAGGTATTTAGGAACTGTTTTTTTATAAAAGATAACCACCAGCATTGTCGGAATTGCAGCAGCATATATTTTACCGAAAAAGAAGATAATTGATACTAGAGTAGGAGATAACGCAATTGAAGTGAAAAATAAAGCTAGACAAAGTGCTCCTGCTGCTAAGTAAGTTTTCTTTAGCTGTTGTTTACTGTCCCAGTTAAAATAAACAGCAAGTATGTTTCGGACAATCATAATAGATGTGGCATGCAATTCTGCACCAGTAGTAGAAGCAATAATGCTAAAGCAGCACCCGATAAATAATATAATAAGAAAGGCAGAGTCCACTTTCTCGACTAATTGGTTAAGAATAGAGTTGACACCTTCAAAACCTTGATTATGTATGGTAATAAGAGTAATTGATGTGAATGCTAATGGAATAGCAGACCAAATGATTCCTGTCATAAAGAAGGAAGACCTAATCTTGGAAGGTTCAATAACGTAAATTCTTTGCCAAGTTGATCGGTCTATTAGTAATTGTCCAATTGATACAATGAGTCCAGTTAGTACAAATAACAAGATATAAGTATCTTTAAAATATAATAAGTATGGATGATAAAGAGTCAGGCCATCATAAACTGGGTAAATACCTTCTTTAATAAAGAAATAAACAGGTATTAAAATAATAGCAGCGAAAACAATCGAAATGTGAATCGCCTTGAATTTATGTATTCGCTTCATACCACCTAATCCAAATAATACATAACAATATAGTAAAAATATAAGCAAACCTATATATGATGGGATCTTTAGCAGTAAATGTACTATGATTCCAATACTCAAAACTTGAATAAGAAGATAATCAAAGCTGGTAATAACTAAAACTAGCATCGCAAACCAGTATGACCTTCTATCTAATCTTTCATAAAGAATATCCCCAATGGTCAATGCGTTTGGGAAGCGCTTTTGTATAGAAGGAGCAATGAGTCCGAATAGAAATAAAGCGATTGCTCCCATAACGGCATAACCTATCCCTCCTAGTAATCCATATTTCACAAGAGTTTCGGGTGCTGATAAAATCGTATTGCTGTTAATCCATCTAGATAGCAAGGATACGACTCCATAAGCAAGTCCGAATTTAACAATACCTTGTATATAAACGGAATAACTTGAAGTATTCATTGCATTTTAACCTTCAACTTTGCTCTATATTCTGTTGGAGTACAGCCAAGCTGCTTTTTAAATAACGAACTGAAGTAATGTTGACTGCTAAACCCACATTCTTCTGCTATACATAAAATAGATTTTTCATCGTCTTGTATAAGCAATATTTCTGCTTGTTTGATTCTGAAGTTATTTAAGTATTCGGAAAAACCAATATTCATTTCATCATGGAATTTCCGACTAAGATATGTACTATTGACATGAATTTGTTGAGCAACACTAGACAATGAAAGTTTTGTAGCATATTGATTATGAATAATGGCTAATGTTTGATGAATAATATGTGATTGAATAGTTGAATACCTGTAAGGGTTTAATACTTTAATAAGTTCTTCCTCTATGATTGGTTTTGTAATATAATCTTTTGCACCTAATCTCAGCGAATCCTTTGCATAATCAAAAGATTGAAAAGCGGTTACCATAATAATATCGAGCTTATACTGTGTCTTAATTTCTCTACCAAGTTCAATGCCAGATTTTCCAGGCAGTTGAATATCTAGCAAGACGAGATTAACAGGGTAGTACTTTAAAATTTTCATAGCTTGAGAAGCATCTGCGGCTTTATGAATATTCCAGTATGAAAAATTTTCATTGATGATATATTCTAATTGCTCTAGTTCAAGTGGCTCGTCATCAACTAATAATATGTGCATTGAAACTCCTCCCTCATAGTGTAAAATGGTGTCTATCTTTTACTTTCGGCCATAGGACTTGAACACTAACACCTTGATTTTCAGCATATAAATGTATAAAGACGGTATCAAGAGGAAATAACATTTGTAATCTTTTCTCAATGTTTTCTAAGCCTAACCCTTCTTTTGACTCAGAATTTGTGCTTGAAGTAGCTACACTATTCCATACTTTTAAAAAAACTTGGTCTCTTTCTTCTTTCAGTGTAATAATTAGCTTTCCTGGGCCAGGATTCTTTTCAATACCATGTTTAAAAGCGTTTTCAACAAGTGTTTGTAATAAG
Source organism: Bacillus sp. 1780r2a1 (assembly GCA_024134725.1). Lineage (NCBI taxonomy): Bacteria > Bacillati > Bacillota > Bacilli > Caryophanales > Bacillaceae > Bacillus > Bacillus sp. 1780r2a1. The sequence goes on from CP099863.1 coordinate 437,411, forward strand.
AAAGGCGGAATTTGAAAAGGTAAACAATTCTCTTCAATATTCCAAACATATTCTACTCGATTTCTAAAACGTAAGTGTTGAATTGATAAATAGTACTGAGTATATGTAATTTCTTGTTCTAGTGAAATTAGAGGATCAACAGTTGTGTATTTAAGCTTGAAATATTTAGAGAGTATTTCAATAGAAGTAATAAGTTCCTCTTTCTTGTTTAAACGCGCAAGACTAAGAATCACATTGAGCGTATTAAAAAAGAAATGGGGTTGAATCTGCTGGTTCAATTGGTTATACTTTGCAAGCTGAAGCTCTTGCTTTAATAGTAGCTCTTTCTTTTCTTTCTGTAATTGATCTAGCCTTTTTTCAAAAATAAATAAAAATAGTAAACTAAAAGCCCCGATAATAGGGGCTAGTACTGATAGCATAATATAGAAAGAAAATGATTCTAATGTAAACATGTATAGGCTCCTGTAAGAAGAGATATCTTTATTTTAATAGAAAATGATTATTATGAAAATAGGTTTATACATAATGACATTTTGTTAAATGATTCTCTCCACCAATCATAGGAGGGGCAACTAATTTACATTGATCCGTTGCAGCTGGACACCTAGTATGAAATTTACATCCTTCAGGAGGATGTAATGGTGAAGGGATATCTCCTTTTAATAAAATTCGTTGTGCCCGTTTTTGAGCATTAGCACTTGGTATAGCGGAAAGTAACGCTTTAGTATAGGGGTGAGACGGGTTATCAAACAGCTCAGCTTTTGTAGCTATCTCAACAATCTCTCCTAAATACATAACAATCACGCGATCGGATATGTGTTTAACTACGCTTAAATCATGAGAAATAAATAAATAAGTAAGTTTGAGCTCTTTTTGTAAACTTTTTAATAAATTTAGAATTTGAGCTTGAATAGAAACATCTAAAGCTGAAACGGCTTCGTCACAAATAATTACTTTAGGATTTACAGCTAATGCGCGCGCAATGCCAATCCTCTGTCTTTGACCACCGCTAAACTCATGTGGCAGACGATCTAGAGAGGTTAATGGAAGCCCAACGTAATCTAATAGTTCTTTTAGTCTTTTTTCGTGTTGTTCGAATGGTACAACTTTTTGAATTATCATAGCTTCTGTCAAAATTTTTCTTACTGTTTGCCTAGGGTTTAAAGATGCAAAGGGATCTTGGAAAATAATTTGAAGTTCCCCGCGAATTTTTCGAAGTTCTTTCTTTGATAATGTGCTTAGATCAAGCCCTTTATAGTTAATGCTTCCAGCTGTCGGTTTATCAAGTTGAAGGATAGCTCTCCCGGTTGTAGATTTTCCACATCCTGACTCTCCTACAATACTCAATGTTTCCCCTTCAAATAATGAAAAACTAATATCATCAACAGCTTTAATTTGTTGAGGAGGCTTAAATGGCAATCCGTTTTTTAGTGTAAAATACTGTTTTAACCCGGTTACTTCTAATATTGCTTGCTTTTTGATAGGAGATGATACATTCATTTGATATCTACCTCACTTTTCTTTACACTATCTTGAAATAAGAAACATCTAATTTGGCTATTATCTTCTAAAGTGTATAGCGGAGGTTTCTGGTTTTGACACTCTTGTGTTGCGAAATAGCAGCGAGGTGCAAAGCTGCAACCTTTTGGCAAGTTATAAGGTGAAGGAACAGTTCCAGGCATTGTTTCAAGCTCTACTTGTTCTTCTTCAAGTTTAGGCAAAGAGGCAATAAGTCCTTTAGTATAAGGATGTTTTGGATTGGAAAATAACTGCTCCGTATTACTATACTCAACGACTTTTCCTGCATACATCACAGCTACCTTGTCACACAGCTCTGCTACTACACCAAGGTCATGCGTAATAAAGATAATTCCCATCTTTAAATCTTTTTGGAGTTTTTTCATCAATTCTAAGATTTGAGCCTGAATAGTTACATCTAAAGCTGTAGTTGGCTCGTCCGCAATTAGAATTTCAGGGCTGCATGACAAAGCCATTGCAATCATTACACGTTGACGCATCCCACCGCTTAATTGAAAAGGCTCTTGTTTTGCCCGTTCAATAGGTGAGGGAATTCCTACTAGTTCAAGCATTTCAATTGCTTTTTTCCAGGCTTCTTTTCTTCCAAGCCGTTGATGTAGACGTAATGACTCAGCTATTTGTTCTCCGACAGGAATTACCGGGTTAAGAGAAGTCATAGGTTCTTGAAAGATCATTGAGATTTGATTGCCACGAACATGGCGAAGTTCTTCTTCAGACATTGTTAAAATATCTTTCCCTTTAAGCTTAATAGAACCTTCAACAATTTTTCCCGGTGGTGTAGGTACGAGGCGTAAAATGGAAAGGGAGGTCATGCTTTTTCCACACCCTGATTCCCCAACTATACCTAATGTTTCTCCTTCATGTAGAGTAAGGTCTATCCCATCGACGGCTTTTGTAATACCTTTTTTGGAAAAGAAATGTGTATGCAGGTTTTTAATTTCTAAGATAACGTTCTGTGTCATTTAGCTCACTCCTATTTCAAATCGATTCGCTTATTAAAGAAGCGATACGAGATATCGACTAACAGGTTTACAAATACGAATACTAAAGAAGCTACAAGAACGCCACCTTGTACTACAGGTAGGTCTCGGGTTCTTATTGCATCTACGATCATTCGACCAAGCCCATTAATAGCAAATACCGACTCAACTAAAACTGTCCCTCCCAACAAAGCTCCAAATTGTAGTCCGACTACGGTGATTACGGGAATGAGAGCATTACGTAAAGCATGCTTATAAATAATAACGGACCCTCTTAACCCTTTAGCGCGAGCGGTTCTTATATAATCTTGGCGTATGACTTCTAACATGCTAGACCTGGTCATTCTAGCTACAATTGCTGCTCCACCTAATCCCAGTGTTAAAGCTGGTAGTAGGATATGCAAAATGCTATCCCACCCTGAAACTGGTAGCAATTGAAGTTTAATGGAGAATACATAAATTAATAGCAAACCTAACCAAAAGCTAGGTAAAGAAATTCCTAATAAAGCAATTACCATAACTCCAATATCAGTTAAAGAATAAGGCTTGATAGCCGAGATAATACCTGCAGTCATTCCTAAAACAATTGTAATTACAATGCTATAGAAAGCTAATTCAATTGTAATTGGAAGCCTTGTCATAATCTCTTGAAGAACAGGTTGATTATTCTTTAAGGAATTGCCCATATCTCCTTGAAGCAAGCTGAGAATATAGTCGCTGTATTGTACATAAAGTGGTTTATCTAATCCAAGGTCGGTTCTCAGCTGCGCTACTGTTTCTTTGGAAGCTCCTTCTCCTGCTAAAATAACGGCTGGGTCACCAGGGACCATTTGCATAATTAAAAATACGACTAAGGTTACACCAAAGATAACAGGTATAACTTCTATGAGTCTCCGGAAAATATAGAAAATCATGTAACGTCCTCCTTAAGATTTTAATTTAGGGTCTAACGCATCTCTTAAGCCATCACCAAACAGATTAAAGCCAAGAACTAATGTTGATATAGCTAGCCCTGGAAATATAGCAATATAGGGAGCGCTAAAAAGAAAATCCCTGCCGCTAGAAAGCATTGTGCCCCATTCTGGTGAGGGGGGCTGAGCTCCTAAGCCTAAAAAAGATAAGCCAGCTGCAGATAAAATAGCTGTTGCTAAGCGCAAGCTTCCTTGGATAATAATTGGTGATAATATATTTGGCAAGATATGCTTGAAAATAATTGTACGGTCGCTAGCACCTAAGCATCGAATAGCATCAATATACTCAAGTTCTTTTGTTTCTAAAGTAGATCCTCTGACAATCCTTGCAAATAAGGGGATAGAAAAAATTCCAACAGCAAACGTTACATTAATAAGGCTTGGACCCAGGGCGCTAATAATAGCTAAAGCTAGTAGAATGCCAGGGAAAGCAAGCATGATGTCAAGTATTCTACTAATTAAAGTATCAAGCCAACCGCCAAAGTATCCTGCTAATAAACCCATGATAATACCAAAGAATGCGCCAAAAGCTACCGCTGCAAAACCAACCCCCATTGAGAGTCGAGAGCCGTAAAGAATACGAGCTAAAATATCTCTCCCTTTATCATCAGTTCCCATCCAATGTTCTAGGCTAGGGCCTTGCAATTTTTTACTTAAATCGATTTGATAAGGATCATGTATAGATAAGATGGGAGCTAGTAGTGCCATTAAAAGATAAAATAAAATAATAATTCCACCTATAACAGCTCCTTTGTTTTTAGAAAAATCTCCCCAAAATTCAAGGGATTTTGACCAAAAAAGCTTAGGCTTAGTGGGTTTGATTATAGAAACGTTTTCTTGCATCTTTAGCGGTGAGCTCATTTTATTTCCTCCTTTTAAAACAAATTCAATTGATTAGTTCAAAGATAGAGGAAGTACATAAGGAAAAAAAGACAATTTGTTAAAAAAGTCAAAATAATTAAAAAATAGGTAAAGATATTATAAAAAATTCTCTTAGTTCTTTTTTATAATGCAAATAGACAGTTGAAATTATAATTTCGAAAAGGTGGGAGATAAGGAGTGAAAAAAAGCATAAGGAAACAAATGTTTATTGTTTTAAGCTTTATATTTGCAGTGTTATTATTACAAGCTTGTTCTACTGGAACTACTGAAAGTCAACCATCGACTCAAACCACTGAAGGAAGAGAAGGGGGTACATTAAAAGTAGTAAGAGCTACCGATGCTACAAATCTTGACCCTCATTTCATTACGGATATCTCTTCTGCTAATATTATTTATCAAAAAGTTTACGAAACGCTTGTGGGATTTGATAAAGATATGAAAATCATTCCAGGATTAGCTGAGAGTTGGAAGCAGGTTGACAATGTAACCTGGGAATTTAATTTAAAGAAAAACGTTACATTTCATGATGGAACTACCTTTAACGCAGAAGCTGTAAAAAAGACATTTGATAGATTGCTAGATCCTGATACAAAGTCTCCCCAGCGAGAAAAGTTAGGTATGATTAAGGAAATTAAAGTTATAGATGATTACAAAATCCAATTCGTTTTAGATGCCCCCTATGCGCCTTTATTGTCAATATTAGCTAGCAATGAAGGAAGTATCATAAGTCCAAAGGTGATTGATGAAAACCCGAAAAGCTTAACAACTACACCAATAGGAACAGGTCCATTTAAGTTTGAGTCTTGGAAATCTGGACAATCAATTAAACTTGTAAAAAATGATAGCTATTCTGGAGAAAAACCAATTATTGATGGTATCGAGTTTTTAGTTGTCCCTGAAGATTCTACACGTCTTGCTATGGTCGAAACTGGTGAAGCTCATATTAATGACCAAGTGCCTGTTACAGAAATTGAACGTATAGAAAGTTCGGATGCGTTAAACCTCTATCGTACAGACGGATTAGCAGTAGAATACATTGGCTTTAACACGGCTAAAGAGCCTTTTGATAATGCAAAAGTAAGAAAAGCTCTCTCAATGGCAATAAAGAGAGAAGCCATCATTGACGGTGTATATAACGGGGTTGGAACGTTAGCTAACTCATCGATGAGTCCTAAAGTGTTTGGCTATAGTCAAGCTACGAAGCCATATAGCTATAATCCAGCTAAAGCTAAAAAACTGCTCGAAGAAGAAGATTTGGATAATAAGCTGGAACTTACCTTAATTACAAATGATAAGAAAGAACGTGTAAATTTAGCTGAAGTCGTTCAATCACAGCTAAAGGGAATAGGAGTAAAAGTTAATATTCAAGTTATGGAATATGGAACATATATCAACGCTATTAACAAAGGAGACCATGATCTTTTTGTAGGTGGATGGGGAAATGCTACGGGTGATGGTGACTACAATCAATACAATCTATTTCATTCTAATTCTCATGGATCTCCGGGTAATCACTTCTACTATGACAATAAAAAAGTAGATGAACTAATTGTTAAAGCACGTAAAGAACCTAACTCAGAAACAAGAAAACAGCTATATGAAGAAGTTGCTTCTATTGAAATTAAAGATGCTGTTTATGTTCCAATTCGAAACTATGAACATTTAGCAGTCTACAGTAACCAAGTAAAAGACTTTTGGTTGAGCCCAGTAAACTATTTAATGGTTAATCAAGCAATAATTGAATAAGTGTATTAATATTTTTAAATTGAAAATATGGATGGGGGAAATTTAATGAGAAATTTTTGGCTGAGAAATGTAAGAGTTGAAAGCGGCTTTAAAAAAGATAGAGGGACAGTAGTAGGGACAGAAACTAAGCTTGTACATGTAAAGGTTGAAGGGGATTCGATTGTTCATATTACAGAAGATGACACAGAACTTAACTCAACTTCCTATACAGTCACTGATATGAAAGGTAAATTGTTAATGCCTTCGTTCCGTGAAATGCATATCCATATTGATAAGACTTATTATGGTGGCCCTTGGAAAGCTTGTACACCAATTACAAAAGGAATTTTTACAAGAATTGAAGAAGAAAAGCAGTTACTTCCACAGCAGCTGCCGTTCGCGCAAGAAAGGGCAGAAAAGATGATTGAATTATTGCTGAGCAATGGTCACACGCATATACGTACACATTGTAACATTGAACCCACTTCAAAATTAAAACACTTAGAGATTACAATTAAAGCCTTAGAAAAGTATAAAGATTATTTAACATACGATATTGTTGCTTTTCCACAGCACGGGCTGTTAAAAAGTAATTCAGTGGAATTAGTAAAGGAAGCAATGAGAAATGGAGCTACGATTGTTGGTGGGGTTGATCCTGCCACTGTGGATAGAGACCTCGATAAATCATTGTGGACGACAATGGATATAGCTGTAGAAAATAATGCTGGAATTGACATTCACCTTCATGATCCAAATACATTAGGAGCCTTTACATTTGAGAAGCTTGCTAAGCTTACAGAAGAAGCAAATATGCAAGGGAAAGTAACAATGAGTCATGCAATTGGTCTTGGGGATTTAGAGGGAGACAGTTTAACAGAGATTATGACATTGTTAAGAAAGAATGAGATTGATATAACAACAACAGTTCCAATTAATCGTCCTACAATTCCTATTCCAACATTAGATAAATTCGGTATAAAAGTATCGGTAGGTCATGATAGTTTAACCGATCATTGGTCACCTTTTGGAACAGGGGATACTTTAGAAAAACTTAATATTTTAGCAGAGAGATTTAGGTTAATTGACGAATATTCTATTAATCGAGTATGGAAGTATGCATCTGGAGGAATCACTCCCTTAGACGATGAAGGAAACCAAGTTTGGCCTAAAGTAGGAGATAAAGCAGACTTTTTATTCACAGAAGCAAGCTGTTCAGCAGAAGCAATTGCTCGTCGTACAAAAATTCATTCTGTTTATAAAAGTGGTAGAGAAATAAATACTCACCAATTTGAAGTTGCAACAACTAAATAAGAGAGGAATGATAGTATGAAGTGGATAAAAAATGTGAAATTAGAAATCGGTAACATAATTGATGGTGAACGTATTGAGACAAAAACAGGTTTTTATCATATAGGGATAAAAGATGGAAAGATTGCAGAACACCTTCATCATACTATGCCTATCCCTGAAACTGCTGAAGAAGTATACGATGCTAAAGAATATCTAGCTATTCCAACGTTTAAGGAAATGCATAATCACTTAGATAAGACATATCTTTCGTTAGAATGGAAAGCATCTAAACCTGTTAAAAATCTAAAGGAAAGACTTCAATATGAAGCAGAAGAATTAAAGGATCTTGCACCTACTACTAAACAAAGAGCAACAGCAATGATTGAAGAAATTTTGTCACATGGGGCCACACATATTCGAACTCACGTCAATATTGATCCTTATATAGGCCTTAAAAATTTAGAGGGAGTAGTCGCTGCGCTAGAGGAATACAAAGGTGCTGTTACTGCAGATATTGTTGCTTTTCCACAACATGGATTATTTAATGGTTCTGTACCAGCATTAATGAGAGAAGCAATGAGAAGTGGGGCCACAGTCGTAGGCGGATTGGATCCATCTGGCATTGACCAAAATATTGAAAAATCATTATATGAAACCATGGCTATTGCAGCGGAATTTGATGCTGAGGTGGATATTCATCTTCATGATGGAGGTGATGTGGGAGTTTATACAATTAACAAATGGTTAGATATTGTTGAAGAAACAAAATGGAAGAGGGCATCTGCTATCAGTCATGCATTTTGTATAGGAGAAATTCCTACATTACAACAACAAAATTTAGCAAATCGCTTAATGAAAAACAATGTGGCAATTATGTCTACTATTCCACTAACAAAATCCCTGCCGCCAATTGAATTATTAGACGAGCGTGGTGTATCAGTTCATTTTGGTTGTGATGGTTTTTATGACTCATGGAGTCCTTTAGGACATGGAGATTTGATTGAAAAAGTACAAAAGTATTGTCAAATTACCAAAAGAATTGATGAAGTATCGTTGAGAGATAGCTTAAAGTGGGTTACCGGAGGGATAACGCCTTTAGCCAAGGACGGAACGTATCAATGGCCTAAAAAGCAAGATGATGCTAGTTTTATTTTTGTAAACGCTACTTCTTCGGCTGAAGTAGTTGCTAGAAGAAAGCAACGTCTTGCAGTTATGAGTAGAGGTGAGTTTGTATTTGGAGAGTTGGAAAAAGCAGTTTTACATGTTTAATTACCAATGGACAATAGTTCTCTAATTCAAAACTTGCTAGGATAAAAGGATTTTAGTGAAGGCACATCCACATGTTCATCCGTGTAGAACATATGGATGTGTTCTTTTTAATGGAGATTAAAACCCATAGGAGAATACTAAAGAGCAGTAATTTTGTTGGTAGTTAGTTCTTTTTTAAATATAAATTTAAGCTTATAATAGACTCAACTTAACGTAAAGGAGAGAGCCGTATGGATAAAGTAAACGAGTTAACGTGTGAAAAAAGATCATACTCGAAAGAATTCACGCTCCATCAGCATGATTTTGGACAGTTTCTTTTTCCACTTCAAGGCTCTCTTGATATGGAAATGGCGTTTCAAGAAGTAACGCTTAGCCCTAATCAATGCTTTTACCTACCTCCGGGAGTGAATCATAATTATCGCTCTAGAGATCGAAACGAATTTTTAATCTTAGATATTCCAACTCAGTATCTGCCAAGGGGTACAAGCAGCATGTATATGACGCTTGACAGTCAATGGTCAGCTATTCGGTATTTATTGTTAGAAGAAGCGAAATATCCTGTTGATCAGTCTGCTTTAGTTGATTTAACGAGATATGTAACTAAAAAGCTCCAAACGTCTAATCCCCCTTCAATTGACTATATTCATCAGCACTTTAAGGATCCAATCAAGCTAGAAACCCTCGCGGCAATCGAGCATTATCATCCCGTTTATTATTCGACATGGTTTAAAAAGCAAACGGGAAAGAGCGTAAAGGATTATTTATCGGAGCTTCGTTTGAATGAAGCAAAGCGCCTGCTGATATCAACGACACGGTCGATGTCCCAAATTAGCGAAGAGATCGGCTTTGCGAACTCTTCTTCCTTTACAAGATGGTTTGTCAGCCATGAAAGCATGTCGCCACAAAAATATCGAATTCTTAATAATAGATAAAAAGAAGATTAAACTTGGTAAAGAAAATGGATAGTGGATTCTTTATTATAAGAGTAATCGTTCTTTTTATCTTTTTTATTGAGGTGAGCCAATGTGAAAGCAGCTCCTTTTTTTATTTTACTAGCCGGTATTCTATGGGGTACAACTGGTACTACTCAGGCGCTAGCCCCGGACTCAGCACATCCAATTGCTATTGGCGCAACAAGGCTTGCGGTAGGAGGTGGGTTTCTATTACTTCTTCTGCTAATGAGAAAAGACTTACGTTTTAAAGGATGGCCACTAAAAGCTACTCTTGTAGCGGCTCTTAGTATGGCGTGCTATCAACCGCTATTCTTTTCAGCAGTTTCAATTACAGGCGTTGCGATTGGCACGGTCGTGGCCATCGGGAGTGCACCTGTTTTATCTGGGCTTATTGAATGGTTTTATTCAAACAAGCGGCCAAGCATCATCTGGTGGTGCTCTACGTTTTTATCTATCTTAGGCTGCGTGCTGTTATTTCTGAACAAAGAATCGGCAAGCCTAAATATAACGGGAATTTTCATGGCGCTTGGAGCAGGCCTATCCTTTGCTTGCTACACCCTTGCAAGCAGAGGGTTAGTGGAAAAGTATTCGTCACTATCAGCCGTTGCGGTTGTCTTTATTTTAAGCGCGCTTTTTTTATCACCGCTCCTATTTTTATTTGATATGTCGTGGTTTGTAAGCTTGAGAGGTATTGGTGTAAGCCTCCAGCTTGGCGTTATGGCCACAGGGATTGCTTATTTTCTATTTGCCAAAGGGCTTGCACACGTTTCATCTTCAACCGCAGTTACTCTAGCGTTAGCAGAGCCGCTAACTGCAACGATGCTTGGCGTTTTAGTTGTAGGAGAAAAGCTGACGATGGCGTCTTGGAGCGGAATTAGCTTGTTGTTAATAGGAATTGGCATCCTGATTTGGTCAACACGTGATGTAAGCAGAAAATCTGAAATGGTCACAATCGAAAAATAATAAAAAGGTGGTTCAAGCTAAATGGCAAACATTGAAGACTTTTTAAAATTAGATTTACGCGTTGGTACAATTCTTGACGCCAAACCGTTTCCAGAGGCCAAAAAGCCGGCGATTAAGCTTGAAGTTGATTTTGGAGAAGAGATCGGAGTGAAGCAGTCATCTGCGCAAATTACGCATCGCTATAAGCCAACTGAGCTTCTGAATCGTCAGGTCGTCGCGGTTGTAAACTTTCCGCCAATGCGAATTGCAGGATTTAAATCAGAAGTGCTCGTTTTAGGTGGCGTTCCAGGAGAAGGAGACGTGGTGCTGCTACAGCCGGATGAAAAGTTGCCAAATGGAACGAAGATTTCATGAATAAGAAAAGACAAGCTGAAGGTAGCTTGTCTTTTTACAGCTTTCTTTTATGGCTTAACGAGCTGCATCAATAGCGGTCGCTCATATAGATTTGAATCAATTATGTCAAAGCCGACGAAGTCTTGATAATCAGCGTCTGCAAAGCAAAATTTAATTCCGTTAAAAACAAATGTTGCATGAACCTCTTGAGATGATAGGCAAAATGAGAACATCTCATCATGCATTGTATAGATATGCTCAGCACCAGAAAGTGGCGCTATCTTCTCTGCAAGCATTCCAAAAAGCTCAATGCCAACAATTCGGCCCTCACTATCAATATCAAGCAGTAAACTAGGATTTACTTCTAATTCTTCCGTTTCTTGAATTTGATAAGAAGCCGAAGCGGGGAAGAGATAAAGGTAAGCTAACTTTGCGTCAGTATCATATGTAATTCTAGCGTCCATGTCTATTTCTCCCATCTATTCTCTGTGTTTATTATTGGTATAAAGATCGGCTGATGAAACTCACTCAACAAATTGATGATATGGATAATACGTCTTGCCTTTCAGCTCAATTTTAGGAGCATCTGGGTATTTATTTAGTAGCTCCTGCATTTCTTCTTCCGTTAAGCTAAAGTGATAGTGAAGATCACGCTCCTTAATTAAATAAAGGTAGGTTGTTTTCTCTTTTGGTTTACCAAAATTTTTCAAACCATCTCCAATAAAGTAACCAAGAGCAGCTAGTCCTATTGCAAACCAAAAAAAGCTGATATCCATGATTTTTAACCTCCTAAAAATTTATCGACACTTTCTGTACTCTGAATATAATCCAGTTTAATATAAACGGCCTCTTTTTGTATGTTTCTTTTTTCTATCTACCTTTTTCTTTGTAAGTCCACAAGTGGTATAGTATCCAAAATAAGAGGGGAACGAGCATAACATACTGAAGTTGACTCAATGGCAAATAAAATAATAGAAGAGCTCCAATTAGTAAAAAGGTGGGTACAAGGATAGCATACTTCTTCCAGTTCATTTTCTCATCCTCTCAGCTATCATTATTAAAAATCTTTTATCAATAGAAGTAGTCCAATGGTGTATAAACAACCGCTAATTAGCCATTTTACGCTTAGCGGAAGTTTTACGTTTTCAAACTTCACGGCAATGTAATAAATCATGAGGACTCCTGTGAGGTAGACCCAATTTATTTTCCATTGGTCAGGGAGCAGATTAAAACTAATCCAGCCAATCCCTAAACCAAACACGTCTCGGAGGTAAGGCGACGTTCTCTTAATTTTATATGTTTCTTTTCGTTTAGGTACATGACTCTCTTTCATATGTTTCTCCTACCTTTTCTCGACCTTAAAATACATATAGGCAAAGAATAAAAATAAACACAGAGTAGTAGGGAAAATTATATATGAATCAACTACTGCACTGATGATAGGCTGTAAAAAAATGTTATACAATATATAGATTATGCCTGTAAAAGCAATAAGCAATTGGTAAGTTATTTTACGACTGAACACGTATAAGACCACCTTTACATATCTTTAATACAACACTATTATAACATTAAATACCTTTTATATTAAAATATGGTAATATTATTTTCGTGAAAAGGAGGAAGAATGATGTATTCACCACAAGAAGCTTTGCTTTCTAGTTCCATCTATTTTATGTTCATGGCTTTTTCATTTATTATTAGTTTTTTAATAGGCAGATATATAATCTTAAGAACAAATCGAACAATAGGAGAAGCTCAGGGAGTGTCTTTATTTAGCCATTTTTTATTGTTTTTAATGAACGTGGGAGCCTGGTGGTTTCCACATGCTTTTTATAGCTTGCTGATTTTTGAATTCTTCTTTACTACCTTTATCAGTATCGTAGTTTTTATTGTCAGTGAGTTAGTTCTTTATATTTGGCTAAAAACGATTTATAGAAAGGTCATACATAAAGGAGAAGCTTTTAAAAAATGACTTTTCAAACGTATTAAAACATATATAATAGCTAAGAAAATAGTAAATTAAAAAGGAACGAAACGATGATTGAGATATTTTGGTATATTTATTTAGGGATTTTAGGAACTGCGCTAGTTGGCTTTTTAATTCAAGGAAAAAAGACTGTTGCGTACGTAACCGATTTTCTTATTTCAATTGTGACATGGCTTGGGCTGTTTGGATATGTCACAGGAACTGATTTATTCACGCCTCTTATTTGGAAGATGGTTTTCGTTGGAGGGTTGACTTGGGACATTACGTTTACCTTCGTTAAAGGTATAAAGCACGAGGAACTTGAAGAGTTATCCACTCCTGTACAAGCAGCACTATTTATTGGAACAGGAATTATCACGATAGGTCCGCTTTACTACGGATTGTTTCAGTATGCCTTTTAAAACGCAGAGTAAGAGAAAAAAGAGTTGAGGTTCATTTCAACTCTTTTTTTATTGCTATAAAAGCTCTTTTTCCTCTAGATATTCTTTCAATACGCGAAGTCCAACTTGCAGCTCTTCCAGCGAATTAGTGGAAGAAAGAGCGACGCGCAGGTATTTATTAGGCGTAGTCTGTCCACTTAAGAAACGATCGGAGTGATAAATACGAATTCCACGCTCGTGAAGATCTGCTTCAAGCTGAAGTGCATTATGATAAGGGTTAATTGACAGCCAGCGGAAAAAGCTCAGCGGATGCTCGTAGTGTTTGCGAGCTGGAAAGTATTCAAAATAAAGATCGTTGGCTTCTTGAACAAGCTGTTTTTTCTTCGAGATAATGTCATGAGCTTTTCCAGATAAGATAAGCTCCGTCACGATTTCAGCGTTTAAGGATGACGTTTTGACGTTGATATTAAAAATAGCGCGCAAAATCTTCTCTTTAAAACGCTCACCGTATACCATATAAGCAACGCGAAGGCCTGAGTAAAGCGCTTTTGAAGTGCTGCAGATGTACACGGTTTGTTCAGGAAGTAAGTTAAACATGGGCTGTTTATAATCGGTGACTACTCCTGCTGTGAAAAAAGCGTAGATATCATCTTCAATGATAATTAAATCATGTTTTTTGATAACGGATGCCAGTGCTTTTTTACGATGGTCTGTCATCATCACGGTCGTTGGGTTACAGCACGAAGGCATGAGAAATACGCCGTGAATAGAGGTGTGGCTACATTGTTTTTCAAGTTCTGCTGGAGACATTCCGCATTCATCACCAGCAATAGGAACAAGCTGAATATGATACATCTTGGCAATTTCAATAAAGTTTGAGTACGTATATAAATCCGTAGCTATTTTTTGACCAGGCTCAAACAAGGCGGTTAAGCTGATGGCCAGCGCATTTTGAGCGCCAGATACGATGGAAACCTGTTCGGGGGAAGCGTTCACGCCGAGGTTTTCCATCCAGTTCACGGCGGCCATCTTCTGATGGGGAATTCCAGTAGGATCGTTGTAGTTTAAAAGCTGGTCGAAGTAGCGCTTTTCCATTACGGTTGAGAGCACTTCCTTTAAATAAGGGCTCGTTCGTTCAAATGAAGCTACAAATCCAAGATCAATGTTGCACGTGAGCCTATCTGCTGAAATCGTAATAGAGCGAGTGGCGTTTGGAGAAATGAACGTACCGCTTCCCGTTACGGCATAAATCAGGCCTTTCATTTCACAAATTTTATAAGCTCTTGTAATCGTTGTGAAGTTTAGATCAAGAAAATCAGCTAGCTCACGCTGTGGAGGTAGCTTTGTTCCTGGAGCTAAAAAGCCGTTGGTGATATCTTCTTCGAGTAAGTGAGCTAAGGATTGGTAGTAAGGACGCTTTAACGACGAGCGATCAGGCTTCCATGACATGGGATAATGTTCAAATGAGTTTACAGGCATGACGCCACCTCCAGTTCAGACGTTTGGTAATTCTTATTTTAGTATAGCCCAAACCATCGTGCCGGAGAGAATTGTAATCCATACAATTCTTTTATTTTTTGTATGGATTGGGTGTGTTAAAACTAAAATAAGTTACTCAAGCAAGGATGTGAAATCAATGAGCCATCAAGAAAAAATACGCGCACTTCGCGCAGCATTCCCGCACACTCTGCCGATTTTTGCAGGCTTTTTGTTTTTAGGAGGGGCGTACGGCATCTATATGAACTCCCTAGGGTTTCATCCCATATATCCAATTCTCATGAGTTTATTTATCTTCGCAGGATCAATGGAGTTTGTTGCAGGGGGGCTGTTGCTGGCGACGTTTAATCCAGTCAGTGCATTAGTACTTACGCTTATGGTTAATGCTAGACACTTATTTTATGGGCTTTCTCTATTAGAAAAATACAGCGGCGTTGGGAGAAAGAAAGGCTACTTAATCTATGGTCTTTGCGACGAATCATTCTCCATCAGTCAGGCAACGGATGTACCTAAAGGAATTGATAAAGGCTGGTTTTTCTTTTTTATTACGCTGTTGAATCACTGCTACTGGGTACTCGGCTCAGCACTTGGCAGTATCTTTGGCTCGTTTATTACGTTCAGCACGGAAGGAATTGAATTCGTCATGACCGCGCTGTTTGTCGTCATTTTTATGGAGCAATGGAAAAAAGGCAAGCAGTACCACAGCGCACTGATCGGAATTGGTTTTTCGAGCGTAAGCCTGTTTGTTTTTGGCCCAAATAGCTTTATTATTCCAGCTATGATTTTGATACTAGCGGTATTAACGCTCATTCGCAAGCCTGTTCAAAAAGCAGAGGTGACAATGTAATATGACTATTACCCAGCAAGTTATCATGATTATAATGGTTGTTCTCGGAACGATGATTACGCGCTTTTTACCATTTTTACTTTTTCCAGCCAATAAGCCAACCCCTAAGTATGTTCAGTATCTCGGAGTTGTTCTACCGGCAGCGGTCATCGGATTGTTGGTTGTGTATTCGTTAAAGGATATCAGCTTTATTTCAGGAAGTCATGGGTTACCTGAAATGCTAGCAGTTGGCTTTGTGGTACTGCTTCATGCATGGAGAGGAAGCATGCTGCTTTCGATTGGAGGAGGAACGCTTTTATATATGGGATTGATTCAGCTGGTGTTTTGAAAGGCGCCAGTTTTGTGTCATTTTTTTGATATGAGGCTCCACTTTTTGTTCATTATGGTAGAGATAAATAAAAAGATAAATTAATTAATAGTTCAGCATTTTTGTGCGCTGTCGTAGAATAGAGAAAAGCAACTATTACAAACAATGGAGAAAGAATATGAACCATAAATTTGAAAAGCTATTTAACTTTCGAGATGTTGGCGGAGTGATGACAGAGAATGGCGAAAAGCTTAAAGAAGGAGTTTTGTTTCGCTCAGAAGATCTATCAAAGCTAACGAAACAAGATATTGAGACCTTTCGTCAGCTGAATATTAAAGCACTTTGTGATTTAAGAATGCCATCTGAACAAAAATCAAAGGTTAGTCGAGTGGGACCAGGCCCTGGTATGGAGCTATTATCGGTATCTATCCATGACAAGAGCCAAGAGTTTACCCATCTTGAGTTTTTTAAGTTTCTTGTGAGCAAGTCGACTAGCGTTGATTTCGAAAAAATCATGAGAGATATGTATGAGCACATGGCTTTTGGCTGTCATGACGAAATAAAAGAAATTATTTGCTTCTTATCTCATACAAGTCGGATACCTGCTCTTATTCATTGTACGGGTGGTAAGGATCGAACCGGGTTTATTGCGGCTATTATTCAACTATATTTGGGCGTTTCATATGAAACAGTAATAGCTGAATACTTAAAGTCAAATGAGTTAATTGCAGAAAAAATGAAAAGAACTGAGTCGTTTATTCGATGGATGAGCTTATTTCGAATTTCCCCTGAGCAAATCAGGCCCGTTCTGGAAGTGCGTCGTGAGTACTTGGAAGATGTTTATCAAAAAATCATGAAGCAGTACGGAGATATTGAAACGTATTTAAAAGAAGGGTGCGATATTCCGAGAAGTTGTTTAGAAGAGCTGAAAAGAAAGTTTCTTTCATCCAGCGAAGGCCAATAACAAAGCAAAAAGAAGCCGAACTCCATTTGAGTTCGGCTTCTTGTGATTTCTATTACTGTTCAAGCTCTACTTTTTCGTTGACGGCTTGTGGCTTAAACGCAGAAATTAGGATCACAATTCCGCTGATGATTCCAATCCATACAAGTATGGATAGTGGACCATCCCACGTGATGCTCTTTCCAAAAAAGAAGAGATCTCGTAACCCTTCAATCATGAATCGCATTGGCAACCATGAATAAATCCAGTCTCTGTAAAAAGAAGACATCATTTCTGGAGGCAGTGAAAGCAAAGGTGCTCCAAAGAAAAGCATTAGGGCAAATAAGGGTATTCCTTTTATGCCTACTAGTGAAAGAACGGCCGAAATCATTAAAATGAAACTAAAGGACGTAATCGTTAAGAATAAGGCTGCGTCTGTAAACTGTGGAATATGGAAACCAACCATGTGAGCAGCTAACCAGGTTAAGCTAAATCCAATTACAAGTGCTATGAAAGCGCCCATGAATAGTTGGATTAATTTAGCTTTTACAACATCTTTACGGTTTCTAGCCTTTAATTTACGAGTTGCGATGAAAAGAATAGCGGCACTTGCTAGGCAAGCAATCCATAAGGGTTGAAACAAAGAGATTGGAGAATTGCCGTTTGCGCTATTTTTGCCGGTTTCGTGAACATTTTTCATCGTTTTACCAATCGGGTTCGCGAACAGTTCAACTTGCTTTGGCGTTAACGTTGCCCCTTGTTTTTCTAATTCAGTAATGAGCTGAGTGCGTACAGTTGTGTTTATCTGATCAACTACATTGTTTACTATTTGTCCTGCAGCTGTGGATGCCATCGTGTTCATCCCTTGATTAATAAAAACCTCTAATTTAGCTGTTTCCGGGGCAGGTGTCTTGAAAGAAGCTTGCTTTGCGCTGAAGTCTTTAGGAATGACGAGTGCTGCGTAATAGTCTCGATTTTCCAATCCTTTTTGCATATCATTTTCATTTTCTTCAACAATCCACTTCACAGCCGGTTCACTTTCAGCTGTAGCTTTTGAGCTTTTTATCACCATGTCTACAACTTTCTGTCCCATATTTACCTCGGGTTGATTAGGGAGCTGAATTCCTTCATCTGCGTTCACAATCGCGATCGGTAAGTTCTTAAGTTCAGGCTGAACGGATGGATATAATGTTTGTAAAAAAATAAAGATAATGCCAAACACAATAAGAGGTGAAAATAAGAGCAGTTTGTTCTTAAACATGTTTCTTCCTCCTTACACTTTTGATAAAATAATGAACAACCTGTTGTTTATTATGATTCTATTCGAATTCTATACTTTGTATGAGGCGTCATCAATAATCAAAATTCAAGGATGTGTTGGTTACGGGACACTACTTAGCAATCTGTTGGATAAAATAAAGGGGGACATACGATGAAAAATCAGCATTTGGACTTACGAATTGTTCGGACAAGAGAATCTATCAAAAATGCATTCATTGAATTGATTGAGGAAAAAGGGTTCGACGCTATTTCAGTGAAAGATATCACAACGAGAGCCAACATCAATCGAGGCACATTCTATGCGCATTATGAGGATAAATTTGATTTAATGAAGAAATGTGAAGATGAAGTAATGCTAGAGCTTTCAACTATTGTAAAAGAGAACTTCCCAAGCGTTGTTGCTTCTCTAGAGAAAGATTCACCAATAGCAGTTCCGTCTACCATTGCAATCGTAATCTTTGAATATCTAAACAAAAACAGTAGTTTCATGAGAGCGTTATTAGGTCCAAACGGAGATTTATCTTTTCAGACGAGGTTAAAAAAGTTTATGTGGAAAGAAATCTTTGAAAATGAAGCCTTTGACTTTGTTCGGAAAGAAAATTTTCTTGTTCCAGGAGACTACTTGGCTTCTTACATAGCTTCTGCGCATATTGGAGTAATCCAACAGTGGCTTAATAGCGGCCGAAAAGAATCGCCAGAAGAAATGGCTAAAATCTTTTCAATCATTACTTTTAACGGTCCTTTTTTTGCTGCTGGTTTGAAAAAATAAGGTGCCAGAAGGTCTATCTAAGAAGGATCTTCATCTCAAAAAAGCTAAACTGCTGTTAGTTTAGCCTTTTTTTAAAAGATGTTTAATCGGTTAGCCGAAAGATGCAACCCCTCTTTCAAAAGCAGCTAAATGATTGACAGATGCGTTTCGTAGCTGTGAAAAGACCGTTCGTGCATCACTTGGAATATCGTATGTTAAAAAGCGTTCGTACATCTTAATATTATCAATCTCTGCTTGAACACCTGCTGAATATGCAGCTTTGAGGTTTGCTGGAGTTTTGACAAGGTCTTGAGAAGTATCATCAGGAATCGGTGCTTGGTAGCGATCAAATAGTGGCAGTAGTGCATCAATATGGCGTAGTTCCGCTTCCTTGATTTGAACGAATGTTCGTACGGGCCCAAACGTTTGAATAACGTTATTATATCTAGACTGAGCTAGGTACTCGTCTTGAAGTGCATATGTCAGCATTTCTGATAACGATAGCGATGGTGCATTTAATGCCCCTTTAGCACCGTAATTATCAAGCTGCCTTTGAGACGAAGAGGGCTTTGGGTTTTTCATAAAATATAAGAACCATACGGCGTGATTCTGCTCATCTGAGGCTGCTCGTCGAAAACGATCTTTTATCGTAAGGTCTTGCGCTTTGTCTGAAATATCTAAGTAAGAATCCACAGCTTCTTGCTCGTCTTTAAACGCAAACTCAATGCCATCTTTATAATTGTTGGGACATTGTTCAGTGATTTGATAAGAGGGCTGTCTTCCAGCTAACGCTATATAAATTCTGGTGAACTCTTCAAGGTGTCGTTTTTCATCTTTTTGAATTTCACGTATTTTGTTGCGCTCTTCTTTTGTCGGTGCTAGGTTAGCTAACTTTTCGTAGCACGAAATAGCACTATACTCTGCATTGATAGCTTTTTGAATATCGCTTAAAAGCTTTGTATCTGAGGTGTTTCGATAAAAATCATGAAAGTATGAATACATAGATTGTCCTCCTTGTATTTGCAATTCATACATTTTATGTATGTAAAGCGGGCTAGTGTGCATGACTATGTTCTAAGACGTAATGATTAGTTAATTCGTATGATGTTTTTTTCTAATGCTTAATGCCTTTTTCCTGTTTTTACATATCATCCATAATTTTCAATTTATGAATGATATACTTTTTAAGTTAAGAAAAAACGGACGAGTGAGGCGAACAAGATGAAGAAATGGTTACTTGTAACAGCTGCAAGCTTACTACTAGCAGCTTGCGGTAAAGACGAGAGTGCAGAACAAGCGAAAGAAACAGCGGCTGCGGAAGAGCAAAAGAATGAAGAAAAAATAGAAAAAGAAGCTGAAAAGGAAAATTCAAAAGAAGAAACCTCAAAAGTGGAACTATCCCAAGAAGAGATGGACCAGCTTCGAATCCCAACGGTTTCAATTGATTCACCATATTACGAAAAAGATCTTACAGAACAAGAACTAGTTGAAAACTATATGGACGAGACGGGAAGGATTTACTTTAGCTTAACGGAAGAGCCAATCCGAACAATTGTCAGCAGTACGTCATCTTCAAAGATTTCAAACATCACAAACTACAGTGATGTGTTTATTAATCCAGAAAGCCAACAAGCATATCAGCTTCAAAATCAAGCCGAAAGGGATCAAATCTATAAATTAATTTTAGCCAATCAGCCAACGCAGCTTAAAGGCACGGATCCTTCTGAATATAGGTCATGGGAACAAGCGACGAACTTAGAGCGAGGCATGATGCAGATGCTTTATTTAGTCGGACCGACAATGAATGATATTAAAACTACGATGGACCGTGACTTATATGATCACCCGGCGTTTGTAGTAGGACAAGAAGAGCTAGAAAAATTAGGTGCACCGCTTGTTTTTGTACCGGCTCCGCAAACTCCGCTAGACTATGAGCTTTTTGAAAACATGAAAATGGTTCAAGCAATGTGGGGACAGGTAGGTAAATTTGAGAATCCTGCTGAAAATAAAGCGGAATTTGAAAAGGTATATGCTCAAGCTAGACAAGAAACGAACAATTTATTCGCGCGCATTAACTATGCGTTAACGGAAGACGGCTTTGGTGAATAAGCAAATTTGATTTATCAAAAACAAAAGCTGAACCTCATGTAGGCTCAGCTTTTTGTGTTGACACTTTTTAAGTAAAGCAAAGATTACTTAATGGAAAAACCTTCGTCTTCTTTCATGCCAGTTCGATCTTTGAACTCATCAAGCAGATCGCGTACTTCATCAGTTGTTTCTGTGCTCATCAGTAAGTTTCGTAACTCACTTGCACCTCGGAATCCACGAACGTAGATTTTGAAGAAGCGACGAAGCGGTTTAAATGGACGTGGCTCTAATTCTTTCGAATATTTATCGTGAAGATCTAGCTGCAAACGAAGAAGGTCTAATAGCTCTTCGCTTGTATGCTCTTTCTTTTCTTTTTCGAACGCGAATGGATTATGGAAGATTCCGCGTCCAATCATAACTCCATCAATACCGTACTTCTCCGCAAGCTCCAAGCCTTGTTGACGGTCAGCAATGTCACCGTTAATCGTAAGAAGCGTATGAGGCGCAATTTCATCACGAAGTTTTTTGATTTCTGGGATCAGCTCCCAGTGTGCGTCCACGTCACTCATTTCTTTTTTCGTACGAAGGTGGATAGATAGGTTAACGATATCTTGTTCTAAAATATGCTTTAACCAGTCGTACCACTCGTCGACTTTTGTATAGCCAAGGCGCGTTTTTACGCTGACAGGAAGTCCGCCAGCTTTAGCCGCTTGGATAATCTCTGCCGCAACGTCTGGACGACGAATTAAGCCAGATCCTTTTCCGTTTCCTGCA
Organism: Bacillus sp. 1780r2a1; assembly: GCA_024134725.1. Taxonomy (NCBI): domain Bacteria; kingdom Bacillati; phylum Bacillota; class Bacilli; order Caryophanales; family Bacillaceae; genus Bacillus; species Bacillus sp. 1780r2a1. The sequence continues at coordinate 459,168 of CP099863.1, forward strand.
ACGTTTTGTACAGGACAGCCCATATTAATATCGATGCCGCGGAAGCCCATTTCAGCCATGCCGATACTCATTTGACGGAAGTATTCAGGCTTGTCTCCCCAAATATGCGCAACGATTGGCTGCTCATCTTCAGTGAACGTTAGACGTCCTTTTACGCTATCTTTTCCTTTCGGATGGCAGTAGCTTTCCGTATTCGTAAACTCTGTAAAAAACACATCAGGTCGAGCTGCTTCTGTCACCACGTGACGGAAAACAACGTCCGTTACGGCTTCCATTGGCGCCAAAATAAAGAACGGACGAGGCAGCTCATGCCAAAAATTATCTTTCATTTTATATCTAAACCCTTTCCTTAAAGGGAAACGTGTTCCCGAAATTAAAAAGTGAAATGATTGTTAGAGAGCTGATTTCTACTATAGAAGAAATTCAACACTATATACTTTAATAGTATTAAATAAAAAGTGCAAGGGAACGGGGTATCTTGTTGTGCTGGAAATTGTTATTTAAATCGTTTTGTGGTTCTGATGAAAAGGAAAATGATTGAATTCCCTATAAATATTTTATAAAATTAAATAGCGCACAATTTTTATAAAGGGGGAAGCGAATGTGGAGACTTTGTACGACTTGACGGTAAAAAAGACAAATGGCGAAGAACAAGCATTAAAGAAGTATGAAGGCAAAGTAGTGCTCATTGTGAACACGGCTAGTCACTGCGGTTTGGCAGGTCAGTTTAAAGAACTACAAGAGCTATATGACAAATACAACGAACAAGGCTTAGAAATCTTAGGTTTTCCATGCGGTCAATTTAACAACCAAGAGTTCGATAATATTAATGAAACAACGCAGTTCTGCCAGCTGAATTACGGCGTAACTTTCCCGATGTTTGCGAAGGTTGATGTGAACGGAGAGAATGAAGACCCGCTGTTTACGTTTTTAAAGAATCAAAAAAAGGGTCTCCTATCTAAAAACATCAAGTGGAACTTTACAAAGTTTCTTGTTGATAAGAAAGGCCGTGTCTTAGAGCGCTATGCGCCAACTGTGGAGCCGAAAAAGATTGAGAAAGAAATTGTGAAGCAGTTAGCGCTGTAGAGAAAGATTAAAAGGAGCTTAGGTATCTAAGCTCCTAAAATATTACTGTCCGTCCGTAAGAGGATATAGCTCATACTCCCACTGATGCGTACATTCCTCTAACATATAATATCCGCGTTCTTCGTTGCGTACAATCCGGGAGCACTGCTGTCTGGGTATTGGCCCTTCGTCACCATCGCTTACAACATCAATCCAACGCTGACCGGCTTTTTTATCATACCGGGTGATGAAATCCATCCCGTTAATGGTTATTGTCTCTCCGTCACTGTTGCTTTTTGCTTTCAGTATGAAATTCTCTATTTCTTTTGTACTGACTGACGATGAAGAAGAGGCTAAATACACATCTTTTGCTCCTTTCCATGAGTTAAACCGGACAATATCTTTGGAAACCCATGTTGGATTATGGGCTCCTAATGCTGCCTTAGCTCCTTCTTCAACAGGATATTCGGGTCCTCTCACCATAAATTCCACCGATTGATTGTCGAGAAGCTTACCAATTACTCCAAATCGTGTTTTATAAAAGTGATAAAAATACGTTGTCTCACCTAGAGTAACGTGACGATACTCAATTACAAGAGATTGTTTGTGACTGGGAGAATCAATCTTTGTATAGTCATAATCCATGAACAAGACCATAAACCCATGTATAAATAAGGCCGGAATTCCAACGATTAGTCCTAAACCAACCCACAGCTTTTTGTTAACAAAAAACAGCACGATGATATTGATGACTAAAGGAATGAGATAACCTGTGGGTTTTAAAAAGAGCAAAAAATAGCCTGATAGATGCATAGATGTTAGTCCTAAGTCCATTACGAACAGAAAAATCAGTAGCCATTTCGCTTTTATCATTTTGTTTCCTCGTTTCCATGTATGAAATGCATTAAAACATTTAGAATGATTTTAGCATAGGATTAACAAATTGTGGGAAGTTGTTTGAGGGTAAAGAGGTTGATGATAGTTTATAAGATAGATACTTTAACTCTTACTGTTTACCAAAAACCCCTTGATCCACCCCGTCCAAACCCCTAAACTAAAAGTAACAGTTTAATGGAAAAAGGTGGAGCGGTGGACTACATGAACAATCGATTACTAGTAAACTCAAAAAACACGAATCTTCTACATGAGCTTGTGACTTCTTTGAAAGAGTGTAAGAGCTTTTATTTTAGCGTAGCTTTTATTAATTTTAGCGGGCTGCAGCTGCTTTTAGACCCTTTGAAGGAAACGGCTAATCGTGGTGTAGAAGGGCGTATTATTACGTCGACGTATTTGAATTTTACGGAAGTGAAGGCGTTAGAGAAGATTAAAAGCTTTGATAATATTGATCTTAAGGTATTTAGCTCGGTAGAAGAAAAAGGGTTTCATACGAAGGTTTATATTTTTGAGTATGAGAGCGACTACAAGGTGATTATTGGATCTGCAAATATAACGCAAAGCGCGCTGAAAAGCAATATTGAGTGGAATGTAGAGGTTGTATCAAAGAGCAAAACGCCTTTCATTCAAGATGTACTAAAGGAATACGAGCATTTGTGGGACATTAGCAACGACGCCACGAGCGAATTTCTCGAGGAGTACGGAAAGTTTTTGGCTGCGCTAAAGGAAGCAGCGTACAAGCCTCAGATGATTTTTGAACAGAGTGAATACATCAAGCCAAATAAGATGCAACAGCGCGCGATGGGAAATTTAGAGCGCTTGCGCAGCTTTGGTGAAACGAAAGCTTTAGTCATTGCGGCAACGGGTACAGGTAAGACGTATATGTCAGCATTCGACGTGCAAAAAGTGAAGCCAAAGCGCCTTTTGTTTATTGTACACCGAGAAGAGATACTCCAAAAAGCAAAAGAAACGTTTGAAACGCTGCTTGTGAACGAGGGAGTGACGTTTGGCTTTTTGACAGGAAGCTCGAAAAATCAAGAAGCAGACTACTTGTTTGCGACGATTCAAACGTTAACGAAGCACTATAGTACGTTTGAACGAGATTCGTTTGATTATATTATCTATGATGAAGCGCACCATGCGACAAGTCCTTCTTATCAGCGAGTAATGGACTATTTTACGCCAGCATTTACGCTAGGCATGACGGCAACGCCAGAGCGAAGCGACAGCATGAGCGTATTTGATTTGTTTGATAACAACGTAGGTATTGAAGTTCGTCTTCACGAAGCGCTAGAAGATCAGTTAGTCGTACCGTTTCACTATTTTGGTATTACGGATATTGAAGATGTTGATTTAAGTGGTATTGACATTGATGATATAGCCGAGGTAACCAAACGGTTAAAAGTAAATGAGCGCGTTGATTTTATTATTGAAAACATGGAGTTTTATGGTCACGACGGTTTAACTCGTAAAACGCTTGGCTTTTGCGCTAGTATTGAGCACGCTGAGTATATGGCAGCACAGTTTAATAAGCGTGGCTACAAAAGTGAAGTGTTACATGGCGGCCATTCCATCCTTCAGCGTCAAGCGTGTATTAAACGATTAGAAGATGATAGAGATGAATTAGAAGTCATCTTTTCAGTAGATATTTTCAATGAAGGTGTGGACATTCCATCGGTGAACTCTGTATTAATGCTTCGTCCAACAAATTCACCAATTGTCTTCATCCAGCAGCTGGGACGTGGTTTGCGCAAGCACGAAAGCAAATCATTCCTAACAGTGCTTGATTTTATCGGAAATCACAGCAAGGTCTTTTTAATTGCCCTTTCCTTAAACGGCAGCCGCTATTACGATAAGGAAAGCTTAAAGGTAGCTATAGCAACGGGATTCCCAAGTATTCCAGGTGCTACGCATATTCAAATGGATGAGATTTCACGAGACAGAATTTTAGCGCAAATTGACCGTGAAAACTTCAATTCGCTGAAGTACCTGAGAGAAGAGTACAACGAGTTCAAAAAATTAAATCAAGGCATGATTCCGTATTATCTCATGGACTATTTAAAGTTCGACGGAGCGCCTGACCCAGTGAAATTTATTAATAAAGAAAAATCATATCTTCAGTTTGTAGCAAAAACCGAAAAAGACGACCAGCTGAAAACTTTGTTGCTTCACGAAGACTTTGAAAGTGCCCTTAAGGAATTGTCTAGTAAGCTACCAATCAAGCGGGTATACGAGTTTGTGATTTTGAAATATTTACTAGGTCATGACAAAGTTTCACTGAAGCAAGCTAATAAGGAAATCTTGAAATACGTAGAGAACGTGGAGGAAGATACGGTAAGGCATGCGTTTGAAGTGTTAAATCAAGCGTACTATGATAGTGGTCAGCTTCGTTCTAAGTTGAAGCTACTTGATTTCAACGGAGAAGAAGCGGTGAAAACGGAGCGCTTTGTGAATGTTTTACATAACGATCAGTTTAAGCCGTTTATTAAAGATGCGATTGATTATGGTATTTTTCGCTACGAAAAAGAGTTTGGTAAACGAGATTACGGCGTACCGCACTTAAAGCTGTATGAACAGTACACGATGATGGACCCAGCTTTACTATCAAACTATCGGAAAACGCACAGCTCGTTTCGTGGTTCTGGCTTATTAACAAGTGAGAAAGAATTCTTCTTGTTTATTGATCTTCATAAGGAAGAAGACATTAAAGAAAGCATTAACTATCAGGATAAGTTTATCGACAAGCGCACGTTCCACTGGCAAACGCCAAACAGTACGACCCAAAAATCTGAGCGAGGAAAGAATATCATTTTTAACAAAGATAGAGGTATTCATCTGCATCTGTTTGTACGAAAGTATCGTAAAATTGATGAAAAAACTGAGCCGTTTATTTATATCGGAAAAGGAAATACGGTTGAGTACCACGGAGAAAAGCCAATTACGGTCATTTTAGAATTAGAAAATGAAATTCCAGCACTTTTGTATACAGAGTTTACGGAAAGAGTATAGCCTTCTCATCATGAGAAGGCTATTTCTTTTCTACTAACAATTCAACCGCCGGAACATCAGCTGGTGCCCAGACAAGTGAATGAAGATTTTCTTTGTTTAACCAAACAAGCTTCGCATGCTCAGTAGGCTGCGGTGTACCTTCAGCAATTTCAGCTTTAATGGCAATAAGCTCAATGATAAACGTATCGTATTCATGCGTATGCTCGTTATGTAATTCGGTTGCTTTGATTTTACAGTGCAGCTCTTCTTCAATTTCTCTCACAATCGCAGAGTAGATGTCTTCGCCTTCTTCTACTTTTCCACCAGGAAATTCCCACATGTTCGGTAGAGACATGTCGTTTGAGCGAAGAGCACATAGCACTTCATTTTGATCATTTTCAATAACGGCCGCAACGACCTTTATTTTTTTCTTCACGGTTCATTCTCCTTACAGCTGTTTTGTTTCATCATAACATAGGAGAGTAGGAGATTATAAGATCGGAATTGATAGGTAGGTTTCATTTACTCGTTCTTACATTAACAACAAGCCATACAACTTGAATCACAAGCGGAATGACAAAGGCAAGCACTAACACAATAAAGGATAATAGTTTAATCTCAGGGGTTTGAATGGCACCCGCTCCGTCCACTTTTCGCGTCCATACCATAATAGTGCCTAAAACAAATAGCATGGCCCAAAAACAGTTTGTAATCCACCAGGAAATCCATCGTTTTTTCATGAAATCGCTCCTTTCATCTTTGGCATAAAGCAAATTTACTTTTAAGTTTTTCCTTTATTATACAGGATTTATTATCCAATAATTAACAAAAACAATCTTTCTATATTTTATTTATGCTTTTGCCAGAGAGGTTATAAATGGATTTATAAGATAAGTGCTTTGAAAAATGAAGTGTTGTACAGTGTTAGCTAAGTGAAATGAAAATAAAAATTGTAAAAATTTATAAAATTTGATATGTTTAAAGTGAATTTAATATCGGTGTAGAAACAGGTGTAGGTGAAAGGTATCTTTTATCTGCTTAAAAGGGAAGTTCGGTTGGAGTCCGGCGCTGTCCCGCAACTGTATTTGGGAGCGATTCGAAAAACGCCACTGTTTTCATGGAAATGAAGATGGGAAGGTTCGAAGAGTGATGATCATAAGCCAGGAGACCTGCCTGTTTTAGCATGCATCAATACCTACGCGGATAGGGGGTGTTAAGTGCGAAGTGACAAACATGTTTTAAAAATGATTTAAATACATGTTTATTTGAGTATTGTCTCGCAGCTTAACAACTTCTTTGAGAAGTTGTTTTTTTATTGTTTTTTTACAGGGTACGCGTGATGGAGGTGAGCAGCTGTGGATGGATCAGTTGAGTATTTTGTGAATTACTTTAAAGCGAGCATTATGAATAACGTAGTGGCAGAGAACCCTTGTACACTTTCAGACTATTATCAGGAGTTAAGAGATTGCGTGGTAGACGAGAGGGGGGATGCTGAAAAGAAGGCTCTTTTTTTACACAATATTGAAAAGGCTTACAAAATAGTAGGTGAAGAGATATTTGGAATGGAGGAAAAGAGATATGGAGACTGAAGCGAGGTTTTTTCCAGGACTTGAAGGGGTTGTAGCTACTGAAACAAAAATTTCATTTCTCGATACCCAGCAAGGGAAAATTATTATTCAAGGATATGACTTGATTGAGCTATCAAAATCAAAGAGCTATCTTGATATGATCTATCTTTTACTAGAAGAAAGGCTCCCCAATAATAACGAGAAGAAATTAGTGGAAGAATTTTTAAAAGGAACGTATGACATTCCAGATGAACTGTTGGATGTCTTCCGCTTACTCCCTAACGGCACGCATCCAATGGATGGATTGCGAACAGGAATTTCGTTTCTTTCTGGCTTTGATACGAGGCTTGATGACCGCTCGCTATCAGTAAATAAAAGCCGTGCTTACAAGTTGTTAGGTAAAGTGCCTGCGATTGTGGCCAACAGCTACCGGTTAATTGAGAAGAAAGAACCTATTCGTCCCCTTAAAGAGTTATCGTATAGCGCAAATTTCTTTTATATGATCACCGGAAAGAAGCCATCGTCTCTGGAAGAGCAAATCTTTGATCGTTCACTTGTTTTATACAGTGAGCATGAGATGCCAAACTCAACGTTTACGGCGAGAGTCATTTCTTCTACTCAGTCTGATTTATACGGAGCGTTGACAGGAGCGGTTGCTTCTTTAAAAGGAAACCTGCATGGAGGAGCTAATGAAGCGGTAATGGAAATGCTTTTAGAAGCTGGTACTGTGGATAAATTTGAAGAGCTGCTGGCCGCTAAGCTTTATAAAAAAGAGCGTATCATGGGATTTGGACATCGCGTGTATATGAACAAGATTGATCCGCGCGCTTTAATGATGAAAGAGTCTCTCAAACAGCTATGCGACCTGCAAAGAGATGATCGTCTTTATCGCATGTGCGAGGCGGGCGAGGAACTTATGAAGCGTGAAAAAGGTCTTTATCCAAACTTAGATTACTACGCAGCACCTGTTTATTGGATGCTTGGTATTCCTATTTCACTTTATACACCAATCTTTTTTAGTGCTAGAACGGTCGGATTGTGTGCGCACGTTATTGAGCAACATGAACATAATCGACTTTTTAGACCGCGCGTACAGTATGTGGGCGAGCGCCGCTTTTAACAATTTGGGGTTGTTCACGGCCGCTCACCGAATGGATATTTTGGCGAATACCCATTTCTATCATAAATAAATTTGAGTAGAAAGGAAAGATGCACATGTTGAAAACGAATGAGCAAGTCAAAGCGGATGTTTTGTTAGAGGAAATTGCAGATTATGTTCTTCATAAAGAGATTAAGAGTTTAGAAGCGTTCCAAACCGCTCGTTATGTGTTGCTTGATACGCTTGGGTGCGGGATGCTGGCGCTTAGTTATCCAGAGTGCACAAAGCTTCTCGGCCCAGTTGTTCCAGGGACGGTTGTTCCAAATGGCAGCCGGGTGCCGGGCACGTCATTTGAGTTAGATCCAATTCGAGCTGCGTTCAACATTGGCTGCATCATCCGCTGGCTGGATTATAACGATACGTGGCTAGCGGCAGAATGGGGACATCCTTCTGATAATCTTGGAGGTATTTTAGCGACGGCTGACTACATTAGCCGCGTACGTATAGCAGAAGGGAAAGAGCCGCTGGTTGTTCGTGATGTACTTGAAATGATGATTAAAGCACACGAAATTCAAGGCGTACTGGCGTTAGAGAACAGCTTAAACCGAGTTGGGTTAGATCACGTGATGTTTGTGAAGATTGCTACGACTGCAGTTGTTACTAAAATGCTTGGAGGAACGCGTGAAGAAATTATTAATGCTTTGTCCAACGCGTGGATTGATACGGTGAGCTTACGTACCTACAGACATGCGCCGAATACCGGTTCGAGAAAGTCGTGGGCTGCGGGAGACGCCACGAGCAGAGGCGTACAGCTGGCTATGATGGCAGTAAAAGGAGAAATGGGCTATCCGACTGCGCTTTCTGCACCTAATTGGGGTTTCCAAGACGTATTATTTAATAAGAAACAGGTAACGCTTGGCCGCCCGCTTGATTCCTATGTCATGGAGCACGTGCTGTTTAAAGTGTCTTACCCGGCAGAGTTTCACGCTCAAACGGCCGCGGAGTGCGCAGTTAAACTGCACGGAGAAGTCGTGAATCGATTAAACGATATTGCGTCGATTACAATTACAACGCATGAGTCTGCGATTCGCATTATTGATAAAGAAGGGCCGCTTCATAATCCAGCGGACCGAGATCATTGCTTGCAGTATATTACGGCAATTGGTCTTCTTAAAGGAACAATTGCTGCCGAAGATTATGAAAACGAAGTTGCAGCTGATCCGCGAATTGACGAGCTGCGCAGCAAGATGAAGGTTGTTGAAAATAAACAGTATAGCGAAGACTACTTGGATCCTAAAAAGAGATCGATTGCAAATGCCGTACAGATTCATTTTAAAGATGGTACCCAAACAGAAGAAGTAGAGTGTGAGTATCCGCTAGGCCACCGTTTTAGAAGAGATGAAGCCATTCCAAAGGTTAAAGAAAAATTCTCGACTAACATCAAAACGCGTTTTCCTCTTAAGCAGCAAAAGCGAATCGAAGGAGTTTGCTATAACCAAGAGGAGCTTGAAAACATGAGCGTAAACGAGTTTGTTCAATTGTTTTTAATCTAAATAAGGAGGGGCTTACATGACGTGGATTGTCAATCAGCCGTTATCTCAGAAGGAGCTAGCTGCTACGTTTCAACGGCTTATGGATGCACCAGAAATCCTTCAACTTCCGGGTGCGCACGATGCTATGGCCGCACTTGTGGCTAAGCAAGCGGGTTTTTCAGCACTTTATCTATCAGGCGCGGCCTACACTGCAAGTCGGGGGCTGCCCGACTTAGGAATCGTGACATCTACTGAGTTAGCCGACCGAGCGAAGGATTTGATAAGAGCTACAAACTTGCCTGTGCTAGTTGATATTGATACAGGCTTTGGTGGCGTTTTAAATGCTGCCCGTACCGCTAGAGAAATGGTTGAAGCAAACGTAGCTGCCGTTCAAATTGAAGATCAGCAGCTTCCCAAAAAATGCGGTCATCTCAATGGAAAACAGCTTGTAACAATAGAAGAAATGGTGCAAAAGATTAGAGCAATTAAAGAAGTTGCTCCGTCTTTAATTATTGTAGCTCGGACGGATGCTCGCAGTAGCGAAGGTTTGGAGGAAGCTATCAAACGAGCAGCTGCATATGTGGAAGCAGGAGCTGATGCTATTTTCCCTGAAGCACTGGGTTCCGAAGAAGAATTTCGAGCGTTCAAAAAGCAAATTCAAGCTCCTCTTTTAGCTAACATGACAGAGTTTGGGAAAACACCGTACTATACAGCAACAGAATTTAGTAATATGGGTTTTCAAATGGTCATTTACCCAGTCTCGTCACTTCGCGTAGCAGCAAAAGCGTACGAGAGGATATTTGAGCTAATCAAGGCGACGGGTACTCAAAAAGAAGCAACAAGAGATATGCAGACAAGAAGCGAGCTATATGATATTATCTCGTACTATGATTTTGAACATTTGGACAAGAACTTAGCTCAAACCATTCTTACAGAAAAGCATAAGTCGTAAGCGGATAAGGAAGTTAGAATAGTGTGAGCTTGCTGCAACCTGAACTAATTACTGTTCTTATTCTAGTAGACCAGATATAGCAGTTAAATCATTTAGATAAGAAATAAAACAGAAAATTTGTATATAAATAGTAAAAAAGGTCGAGGAGTTGCCCATAAATTGAGCAACTTCTCGACTTTTTTAATGATTTTTTGACAAAATTTTAATGGTTAATTATGTATTAATCTATATTTTTTACCTTTATTGTTATATATTAAAAATATAGTAAATTATAGAGAAAAAGGTCTGTTTGCTACTTGCCTATAAACAGAAAAAAGGGGAGCAGTTACAATGAAAAAAGTGTTAACAAAGGGGATTACTGTTTTAGCATTACTCGTGGTTTTATTAAGTGGACTTCCAACAAATAAAGCAGAAGCTGCTAGTAAAAGCACAGCAAATCAAGATTTAATTATTATCAACAAATACTATAATAAGCTAGCTTATTATCAAGATGGAAGTTTAGAGATGGTGAAATCTGTTGCGACCGGAAAGTCGTGGGAAAATACTCCGGTTGGTTTTTTTAAGGTAGTAAATAAAATAAAAAATCGCCCTTATTATAAAGGGAAAATTCCTGGTGGAGATCCTCGTAATCCATTAGGGAATAGATGGATTGGCTTAAATGCCAACGGAACGTACGGAGATACATATGCAATTCATGGAAATAACAATCCAAGCAGCATCGGAAAATACGTGAGCTTAGGCTGCGTTCGTATGCATAATGCGGATGTAACCAAACTTTTTGATAAAGTAAAAGTAGGTACGCCAGTGGCCATTACGTATTCGTATAAAAGCTTTGAAGAATTAACGGCTGTGTACGGATATGATTTTAAAGGCTACAGCACCAAGTGATAAATGAAATGATTTAAAGAAAACCGCCAGTCTCTTAGTGCACAGGCGGTTTTCTTCTTTGTTTATAATTGACTTTATAATTAATTATGCTCAACATCATCAGAATAAAAGTGCTGATGGCAAAGTAAGTAAATCCGCTTTTATTAAATGAATATAGATAGAAAAAGCCCGAACTGATTATAAATAATAGATACATGACAGTAGTTAGCACCCAATATCCCTTCATAAACACATTTTCTAATCGCTATTTACTTATTTTACATAAACAAAATATGGCGTTTACATCAAGTATAATAAAATAAGATAGAGTGTAAAAGAGGTCTAAATGGATAAAATGGTGAACAAACTAGAAGTAGGAAAAGGAAATGTTGAATAGAGGTGTAGCGAGTGAAAGAAATAGTAGCTTGGGGTAAATCCATTCTAATTGCAGTTGCCATTGTCTTTTTGGTACGAAACTTTGTGTTTGTTCCAATCATTGTAGACGGCGCGTCGATGATGCCAACGCTAGAAAGCGAAGAACGCATGATTGTCAATAAGCTAGGAGGTGTTGATCGGTTTGATATTGTTGTGTTTCACGTGACAAAGAATAAAGATTACATAAAGCGCGTCATTGGACTGCCTGGTGATCATATTGAATATAAAGATGATACGCTTTATATTAACGGAAAAGCATACGAAGAGCCTTATTTGGACGAATATAAGAAAGGTTTATTGGGACAACCTCTTACAGAAGACTTTAAGCTTGAAGAGTATACAGGTGAGACAGTTGTACCAAACGGACAGCTATTTGTGATGGGGGATAACCGCCGCAACAGCCTAGACAGCAGGTCGCCGATGCTTGGCACGGTTCCGTACGATCAGGTGGTTGGAAAAGCAGAGCTTGCATACTGGCCTTTAGAGAAGCTAGAGGTTATCGGTTCTGATTCAAAAGAGTAGAAAACGATTGTTTAACTAACAAAAATATCCCTTATAAAAAGGGATATTTTTGTTTCACTAAGATATATAGCACGCTTATAGATATGAATTAATGGCATGTCGCAATTCACTATACTTGTTTTTGCTAACTCGAATTTCTGCATTGACATTTTCAAGCTCGATTAAATAAGAGCGCATGTATTCATCAGGCTTAATTTCAGCGACCTTTGATAAAGGAATTAAGAATGATTGGTGTGGTCTGAAAAAATGATGTTTGCTTAACATTTTTTCCAGTTCGTTCAGTGTATTGCTGCATTCAATCTCTTTGTTATCCTTTACGCTAATAATACATTTTCGGCCTCGTTTTTCAACAAAATTAATTTCATTGATTGTAATAAAGTGAATGGAGCTTTTGTCTCTTACCGTGATTTTCTTTGTCGCTTGCTCTTGTGTACTATCAAGATTAAGTTCTTGAGAAACCGTTCTGTTTGAGCGCTGGTTACGAAACTGAACCAAGGCTTTTTCAAGTCGTAACGGGCTTACAGGCTTTAATAAAAAGTCGATAGGATATAATTCGTACCCATGTAGAGCATAGTCAGAGTGACCTGTTACAAAAATCAATAAAATATTAGGAAATTGCTGTTTAATGGTTTCCGCTAACTTTAAACCATTGATGTGAGGCATGTCGATATCTAAGAAAACTAAATCAACCGCTGATGTTTGTAGAAATGCTAGTGCGTCTCTGGGATCTGAATAACTATAAATGTTTTCGATAAATGGATATTGTGTTAATAAATTTTTTAACATATCCGTGCAATGGATCTGATCATCTACGGTTAAAACATTATATTTATCCATCTGTCTCTCTCCTTTAAATCGCTTTGTTCTTTTTCATAGCTGGAAGTCTAGCAATAAAAGCCGTAGTATTACTAGTTGTTTCTAGGTAAATCATGCCTTCATATTTCTCGATAATCCGCTTAGTAGCAATTAAGCCAATACCTTCATGATCATTTGACTTAGTTGTAAATTGATTGTTAAATAACTTTGAAGCAACATTAGGGTCTATTTCTCCACTGTTTGTTACTGTAAATATGTATTCGTTGGATGAATGTTCAGCCTCAATTAAAACCTCAATCCATCTGTTTTGTTTTTTATTATGCGTTAGTGCATCCATCGCATTTGAAATTAAATTTCCTAGTATGCGATTAATATCGGTTACTTTGCAGGGAATGTGGGCTAAATTATCTTTTGCGATTACGGACATCTGAATATTTTTGGTATGTGCTTGCTGCTTTAAAGTTAATAGTAAAGCCGAAACGGCTGGGTGATGAATAGGAATGACTTCATTTACTTTTCTCACATCTTCAATGACTTCCTCTATATATGCTTCAGTATCCTGAAACTTTTGCTGGGCAATTAATCCATATAGTGTATGAAGGTGATGAATAAAATCATGCCGCTGAGATTTAATAACTTGAAAGTATCGCTTAATTTCCACCTCATGCTGCTTTTCTAACAGTTTCTCTAATCGTTCAGATTCATGCTTAAGCACAATTTGTGAAAAGAATAGCAGATAAATGATAGATACAACCGTAATGAATAAAATAGATGAATTCGTTTGTTGTAAATAAAATAAATTATACGAAATCGTAAATGCTACAACAATGATAAGTACCATAGTGAAGCAAGTTAAGATGATATACCTTGGCCCATGTTGCTTATAAAAGAATTCATTCTGATCTTTGTAAATAATAGTTAAAGGAATGAAAGATAATTTGTATTTAATAAATAGAAAGCTAATGAAATTAATTAATAGAATATGAGGTAACGCAATGAACATTTTCTTAAAGGACTGAGTTTCCAATAAGCTTATGACATCAAAGGTATTTCCTAAAAAAAGGAGTGCTATCAATTCTCCTAATAATAAAATACATAAACCGAGTACTACTGAAATAAACGCAGCAGAAAAGCTAATCTTGAAAATTAAGCTTCCTAAGATGAATAAAATGAGAAAGCTGCATAAAAAAGTAATGGCGTGTGAAAAGTTGGTCGTTAACTTCAATAGCATAATTGATGCTACTCCGATTGAGTTGGCTGCTATGAACTGTGCTCTTACCTTGGAAAATTTAATACCTAAAAAGGCAATTAAGAAAAACATTAATGAAAAAACTTCTAAAAAGGTGCCTGCTAGTTCAACGAAGAAGTTCATTTTAATTCTTTTTACCTCCTATTTTTATTATGCTAACAACCCTTTACGATATATAAAATAGCATATATTGCATTTTTTTAATATGTTAATTACAATAATTATTTCTAAAAATAACAATACTTGGTTAATTTGATAATTTTAACAGACCGTGTTTTGACCCTGTTAAGACGAAAAAGTGCCTAGATAAGCAGAAGATGTAGACATATATGTATGTTTATTTTAAATTATTGTAAGAAGTTTTCTGAGTTACTATATTGTAATGCAATATAGTGGAGGGGTGAAAAAAATGATAAGCAAATGGCTGAAATGGAAGCTTTTTATTCGATGGAAGAATCAATGGAACTATATTAAAATCTTTAGAGATTTATCAGTTGGAAGAAGCCTCTGGGTCTTATTTTTTATTCAAAATATAATTCATTCATGCTTCATTTTTTTCGGAACGTATTTTCTTTTAAAATACATAGTTCTTAACGAACAGTTAACGACTGGTGAAGCGAAGCAAAGTCTAGTGCTTAATTTAATTTTAAAGATGTTGTCTTCCATACAACAAAATGGGGAGATTCTTTGGTCAATTTTATTTTGTCTAATTATGATTTTTGCCTTTATTTCGGGAGTAAGTTCTTCTAAATGGCAAATACAATCGAAAGATCAAGAATGGTTAATGATTACGTTAAAGATCAAGCAAAGAAAAGCAAACATCTATATCTATTTAGAATCAATTGTATGGGACACGAAGGATTTTATCTTTAACTATATTCCAATTTTAGTAGCTTTAGGCGTTGTTACAGGTGTAAATAAAGTTTATCTTGCTAGCTTACTAATTTTAACGTTAGGTAGCTATTTGCTGCTGACTTTGCTTGTTTCAATATTGCATAACAATTATATTAAACTACAGCACTATAAATGGAATTTCTTTTTGAGATTGTTAACGAATCTAACTGTTCGCCTTTTGATTGTATATACAGCTTTTTTTGTTGGAAAAGTGACCTCTCCGTGGATTAAGAAATTTCCTTTAACGAGCAATAATGTCAATTATGCACTTTACAATGAATGGATTAATGATGGAGTAGACGTTATTTTTTCTATTTTAGCACCGCTATCAAAAATCTTCTTACATCCTTATATGCCTTATAACGTGTTTTCAGACATTTTGTTTAATGGTCTTCAACTCCATGCCTTAATGAAGCTAGCAATGTTCTTTGTAGCATTGATTGTTCTTTTATTCATTTTATCAAAAATGAATCATCATAGAAGAACTCCATATTATCCGTTTAAAAGAATAGAGGCTTTCAATACTTTTTTAGCTAAAGTTATTCCTGGCACATCTTATACAACTATTTTAGCCAAGCATCATTATCGAACGAATTATTTGCGCTATCGGTTTCCGATTGTTTTAGGATCATTTTTATTTTGGGTAATTTGGGGAGTGATTACAGGCCTCCTGCAAAGCCTTAATCCAAGTGAAGAGATTTACTTTTTAATCATGTCATTTTATTTGTTTTTCTTAACTTATTTCTACGTATATTCAATTTTCTCCGAGTTAAATGGTATGTTTTCTGTGGACGGAGAAGGGAAGCAAGTCATTACTTATTTGTTAAATGGAAAATCATTATGGGATGTGTTTAAATATCGGTTTCATCTATTCGCTTTGACAAGTTTACCTTTGTTTATCATCGCAGATATCGTATTCTTTTTTGTTAATCAAATGTCGCTCATATTAAGTATCATGACTTTGTTATTGCATATTATTAGCTTTTTCTTCTTTGCTTTATTAATGTTCTTGCCTGGAGTACTTAGACCGCATTTTAATTACGAAAATATCGAACAGTTAGACGATTATCCAGATAAGAAAATTGTCGCCGATGTCATCCGCTTTGGGACCGTTGGGTTAATGGTTCCATTATTGATGCTTCCTACGGCTTTGTTTCTAGTGGATAGTATTGGGACTTCAAGCTATCTTGTCATTCAGTGGGGCATGATTGGAATAATTCTTCTTTTATTTGTTGGAACAGCGCTGTGGCTCGTTTCCAAACTATTAGTTAAAAAATCAAGCTTTGAACAAATAAACTTATAGAGAGAAGTGATTGTATGAACTACTCTTTACGCTTTCAAAACGTCAGTAAATCGTTTGAAACCAAACGCATATTAGACCATATCTCATTTGATATTGAAAAAGGGAAAATAACGGCATTTCTTGGGCAGAATGGAGCGGGTAAAACCACAACGTTAAAAATTGCAATGGGACTTCTCACACCGGATGAGGGAAAGGTGCTTTTGCATAGTGAAAGCATAGAGAAAATGAAGAAAGAAGTCACTTTTATACCTGATCATCCGTATTTATACGACGAATTAACAGGTCGAGAATATATAAAGTTTATTATGGAATTAACTGATTTAAATCTATCAAAAGAGGAAGTAGAGAAACAAATTGTTTACTATCATCTAGAGAAAGAAATCGATAAGAAAATTAAAAATTTATCATTAGGTAATAAAAAAAAGTTAGCTTTGATGGGCAGCCTGCTGAATAAGCCTAGCGTCTTACTGTTAGATGAATTCATATCTGGGATTGATCCAATTAATATGAAAAAAATAAAATCCATTTTAAAAGATTATGCATCAATAGGTAACTCTAT
The DNA here is from genome assembly GCA_024134725.1 of Bacillus sp. 1780r2a1. Classification (NCBI taxonomy): domain Bacteria; kingdom Bacillati; phylum Bacillota; class Bacilli; order Caryophanales; family Bacillaceae; genus Bacillus; species Bacillus sp. 1780r2a1. The sequence continues at coordinate 475,911 of CP099863.1, forward strand.
TTTGCTCTCTACCCATCAGCTAGAAGTGGCACAAACATTTTGTGACTCTTTGGTCTTCATTAACGAAGGAAAGATCTTAAAAATAGAAAGAGATATATCAAGTGTTTTCACAAAAAATGAAAGCTTAGAAGACTACTTTATTTCAATGTTAAGTACGTCAGGAGGCACTTCGCATGACTAAAAAATTCTTTATACTGGCTACTATCGTGTTTTTACTATTCGCTTCACCGCCACTTATATTAGCTATTTATCAAGGAGAGGTAAAGGACATTATGGTTATCTCCTTGATTATAATTATTGTTTTTTCGATTACAACATATGAATTTGTTAGAAGAAAAAAATGAAAAAAAGACTAAGTCCTTAAAAAACTAGGGATTTAGTCTTTTTATTTTAGTCACTAATATTAGCAAAATAACCCCTGAAAATACAAAAAACGACCATAATATCCAAAAAATGTTTATTGTTTAGGTTTTTATTGTACTATTTATTCAGGAAGCAACCAACAAACAGGAGGATGAGAAAGTACCATGGTGAATCAATCTGAAGTAATGGAAAATAAACAATCTGTATCACTCTCGACTAACAACCCCATTAGTCTAGTTAGCGCACTATTTAGCCCAGTTAAATTCTTTAGTCAGCTAAAAGTGCAAAGAAAACTGGGGGTTAATATCTTCATTATTTTAGTTTTATATGGAATTATTACATATTTACTTTCTCAACACTTATTAACGAATAATGAAATTGGATCCATGTTGCCAAAAGAACTGCAAAATGGAAAAAGTCAAATGATTATGGTAATTGGAACCACTTTAGTAGGAATATTTCAATTTTTGTTTACCGTCTTAATTTCTACTTTAATTTATAAAATTATCTTATCATTTGCACAGGTTCGAGTAACGTTTAAAGGGCTTTTTCATATCGTGATGGTTGCGCAAATCCCCCTTATTATTGGGAAAGCAATTAACCTATTATTTATTAATGAAAACACTATGGAAATGCCAATTACAAGCTTAGGTTTTACGATACAATCTTTGACTGATTCGGTTTTTATCCTTAATTTCTTCTCTAGTCTTGAAATATTCAGCATTTGGAGTTATTTCATCATTGCCTTAGGTGCTAGCGTATGTATTGGGTTTAGTAAGAAAAAAAGCATGACCCTTGTGTTCTCTACGTGGCTAGTATTTCTTACCATTTCTTCTATGCTATTGAGCTTTTTAAATTAAGAAAAATGCACTGATTGAAGGAGGTGAGAGGGTGGACGTAATCGCTAATTTAGTCGGAGCATTAGGAATCTCCGAGTATTGGGCTACTTTGATTGTGAATGCCATCATGGCTGGAGATACAGTAACACAGTTATTGGCTGCATTTGGAAGCTTTGGATTAACTGGAACCTTAATTAGTACATTGAGAAAGTTAATCAAACAAATTGGTAAGCAAAAAACAATTGCTTACTAATAAGAAAAGAATGAATTTTATTTAAAGGAGGTGAAAAACATGGAAGTAGTAGCATATATCGCAGGAGCATTAGGAATTTCTGAATACTGGGCAAACGTAATCGTAACAGCAATTGAAGCAGGCAGCACAGTTCTAGCTTTGATCTCAATGTTTGCTAGCTTTGGATTAACATCAGCACTAATCTTAACAGCTAAATCATTATTGAAAAAAGGCGCTAAGAAAACAGCAGTAGCTTACTAATAAATTAAAAATCTTAAAATGAGGTGGAAAACATGGAAGTAGTAGCATATATCGCAGGAGCATTAGGAATTTCTGAATACTGGGCAAACGTAATCGTAACAGCAATTGAAGCAGGCAGCACAGTTCTAGCTTTGATCTCAATGTTTGCTAGCTTTGGATTAACATCAGCACTAATCTTAACAGCTAAATCATTATTGAAAAAAGGCGCTAAGAAAACAGCAGTAGCTTACTAATAAATTAAAAATCTTAAAATGAGGTGGAAAACATGGAAGTAGTAGCATATATCGCAGGAGCATTAGGAATTTCTGAATACTGGGCAAACGTAATTGTAACAGCAATTGAAGCAGGCAGCACAGTTCTAGCTTTAATCTCAATGTTTGCTAGCTTTGGATTAACATCAGCACTAATCTTAACAGCTAAATCATTATTGAAAAAAGGCGCTAAGAAAACTGCAGTTGCCTACTAATACAATTGCAACTACAAATTAAATTGTAGGGAGGGGAACGATGTCGGTCGTTTCCCTTAATTTATTATATCAAAATTCTTACATAAAAAAAATCTTAAGGTGGTAAAAATGGAAAAATTATTAAAAGATAGATATTTATTTCTATTTTCTGTTGGATGTTTTTTCTTAAGCTTAATTTTTGGACTAGGTTTGGTTTTAAGTGCAGATGTGAACGAAGCTATTAGTAACAACAATAATTATTATGCGAAACGAGAAGGGATTTCAGGAGCAACATTCTTTTTTATTCAAAATTTTAAAGTGGTGCTTATGTTACTTTCCGGAATTCTTTGTTTTGGGCTTTCTACTTTTTTAGTATTAGTAATCAATGGATTTTGGCTTGGGGGTGTAATAGCGAGTCAGTATTTAAATGGCACAAGCGTCTGGGAATTATGTATAAGCATATTGCCACATGGAATTTTTGAGATTCCAGCTTTATTATTAGCCGGTTACATAGGATTCGTTGGTTTTAAATTTTATTTTCAAAAAAAGAACTGGAAAAGGAATCTATCAACAGTAGGTATTATTGTTGTGTTACTTTTAATAGCAGGCCTTATTGAAGGATTTGTCACGCCTAAGTATATTTAATAGGCGTGACTTAGTGGTTTCATTAAGAAGTCCTTTAAAAAGTGAAGAGAAGATAACCAATCATCTGTTACTAGTATTAGGAATTTCTTCTGTAGGTTAATATGGCTCTTGTGTTGTTGCTTAGCCATTGTTATGTAGTCTCTAAAACAGAATAAAATGAATGCTACTACCATCGAGACTGTTTTAGCTAATGTTGATAAAAAGGATTTTTAAAAAGTAATATAATACACCTGCAACCTGAATAATGAGAGTTAAAATTAGAATGCTCATGATAGAGCTTGTAAAGGCAAAACGCTTATTCAATTTAAAAAAACCTAGGATGACAACGCTACTTAATATGGAAAATAAAGTTAAATCAACAAATAAAGATGAATCGTTATGTGAACGGCTAAAGATAATAATAGTTGATATGAGTAGAATACTAAGCCCAAAGGTTATTTTTTCTTTTAAAGAGCTTTTTGGTAGCTGTTCTACAATTTTTTGTGTATATTCTCTGGGGTTTTGACCAAATAAGTCGTGAAAGTCTTTTCCTTGTTTCTCTCCCTCTAAAAGGTGATCAAGTATTTCATCTCTAATTTCGTTACGTTTTTTCGTGTCTAAATCGCTGCTAGATAAATATAGACAAAACTCTTCAAACTGTTGCTTATTGTACTTAGTTAATCTAAGCTTTAATCTTTCAACCTCTTGATAAGTCATACTCGTGAGTGCTCCTCTCTATGTTTTAGAAAATAATTTACTGATTTTTCTAATTTTACCCATTCATCTTCAAAGCCTTGTAAAAATTCTAGACCTTCTGGTGTTATTTTGTAATACTTTCGCCTTGGTCCTGTTTTGGATTCAATAAAGTAGGCAGAAATAAGCTTTTCTTTCTGTAATCTCAGCAATAGAGGATAAATGGTTCCTTCACTTACTTTGTTAAATCCACCTTTTCTCAACTTCTCAATTAATTCATATCCATATATTTCATTTTGCTTAATAAGAGATAGAATACTACCTTCTAATAAGCCTTTAATCATCTGACTATAAATAGACAGTACTTTCACCAGCCTTTCTGAACTATAGTTGAGCAATATAGATGGGTTATAAAAATTATCTTATAAATACTAAATCTAAAATACTAGCATGACGTATAAAGGTTTAAAAATGTACTATAAATTCCAAAATAAGAATTTTTAGGGGAGTTTTTGCGTTTTAATTTAACTGTATTAATTTAACTTAATAGTATTTTTGTGCTAATATAACGATTGTAAATTATAGTTTGTTTGGAGGAGTAAGTGTGAATTGGGGACCAAAAGACTTAGCTCAAGCAATAACCAATGAAGTTATTGCTCACGAAAGTAGCTTTAGAAAAGTAAGCGGAAAAATTCGCTATGGTTTAGAAATGATGATTATTTTACTTTATCAGGTTTTCATTGTTTTACTATTGGGCTCTCTATTTGATCTATTTTTTCTCACATTACTTTGCTTACTGTCTCTATCCATGTTTCGAATGTTTTCCGGAGGAGCACATTTCTCTAAATTTCATCACTGTTTAATTGCAAGCGTTATGCTTATCTTCACCATTTCTTTTACTTCTAAGTATCTCTCACCTATGCTTGATATTATTTATTGGCAGATCATTGCTTATCCAATAGTCATTTTCTTTGTTTGGCGATATGCACCCATTTTATTTAAGAAAGAAGCAGCTTTTAGTAATTCGCAGAAACAAAAAAATAAATGGACCTCTATTTTAATTGCACTATTTCTGATGATTATAAGTTTATTTATTCCCAAGGCATATGCAATTGTCATCATGCAAGTACTGGTTTATCAAACATTTACGATTACACCTATTGGAGTATTTATCATACACTCAATAGATAAAATTTTAATAAAGAAGGAGATTGATTTAAATGAAAAAGTATCTTTATAATTTTGTTGCTGCTACAGGTTTATTTATGACACAAGCTACCTTTACAACAAGTTGTTTTCTAGGATTGTATGAACCTGAACTTCCTGAAGATGAAGACGAAGAACTACAATAAGTTTACAATGATTTTTTTAAAATTATTTCCATTTTTAAAGTAGTTAAATAGCCAGTTTTCGGTACTAAACCGATAACTGGCTATTTACGTTTGTTATGCGTATTATCTGTTAGAGATACCTTAATCTTATAAATGAAGATGATTTTATGATAAAATTATGTGTGTCAAAAAACATTAGAAGTGAGGAATTACATGAATGCGTTAAAACAGCATCGAAAATCGAGTAAAAAAAAGCTGCTGTTTCGAGGCCTTTTAGTCATCATTGGTGGCATTATCGCAGGTTATGGGTTAGAAACAGTATTAATTCCAAATAGCGTATCTGATGGGGGCGTAACGGGACTTAGCATCGTTGGTTCACAGCTTTTTGGAGTTCCACTAGGTGTGTTAATCGCTATTATCAACCTTCCGTTCATTTGGTTAGGATATAAACAAATTGGAAAAAGCTTCGCTATCTTTTCAATCATCGGTATTGCTTCTCTAGCAATTAGTACAACTCTTATGCATCATACTCCAGCAATTATCGAAGGAGATACGCTTTTAGTAACCGTTGTAGGTGGTGTAATCCTTGGTTTTGGAATGGGTTTAGCACTGCGTAACGGAGGCGCATTGGACGGTATTGATATGCTTGCTGTTCTCCTTTCACGAAAGTCCCCGTTTGGAACAAGTGACCTTATTTTATTTTTAAATATGTTTGTTTTTATCGTGGTTTCTTTTGTGTTTGGCTTACAAGGAGCTATCCTTTCTGCAATTGCTTACTTCATTGCTTCAAAGGTCATTCATGTCGTTGAAGTAGGACTAAGCGGTTCAAAAGCGTTTGAAATTATTACAAGTGAGCCTGTCTTAATGGTTAAAACGATTCGTGATCGACTTGGTCGAAGCGCTACATATAAAGAAGTATACGGCGGATATTCTCATGAGAAGTTCAAAGAAATTACGTGCGTCATTAACCGTTTAGAGGAAAGTAAGATGAAGGAAATTATCAACGAGATTGATCCGAACGCATTTGTGCGCGTATATGACGTTGCCGAAGTAAAGGGTGGAAACTTTAGAAAAACCAACATTCATTAAATTAATCTTTTTATTCTGTATAAAATTGGTATTATCTAGAGGTGGAAGGATTATCCAACAACCTATCCAATAAAAACCAGATTGACAGATTAGGAAGAAAGATGTAGACTTGAAACAAATTTAATAAGACCTCACTTTTAGTCAAGTGAGGTAGAGGCGCGGTATTTAACAGTCTTTAGTAGAGTTTGAGAGACGTTGAAGCTAGGGAGAAGGAAATATCGCCGAAGTGAGTAAATTGTTCTCAACGATTGCTTGCTGGGTCTGTAGTGAAGAACTGCAGGACTGTCTCGATAAGTTTACCAGCTTATTGAGTTGTGCTATCTCATCTTTTAAAAGAGAGGACTTTAGGGAACGATGAACGAAACGACCTGAGTATATCTCGGGTCGTTTTTTTATTGTCTTCAAAGCTTAAAAAGATATAAGGGGGAAACAAATTATGAAAAGAAAAGCAGGGTTTTTCTTAACATTATTGCTTTCAGCAGTCGTTTTATTAGCAGGCTGTGGGCAAAGCAGTGAGTCAGCATCAGGTTCAGGAGATGCTGATACGTTTACGGTAGGTTTAGAAGCGGGCTATCCACCATTTAACTGGACTCAGAACGACGATTCAAATGGCGCGGTTAAAATTAAAGGCAGCTCACAGTATGCAGGCGGCTACGATGTTGAAATGGCCAAGAAAATTGCTGATGGATTAGGCAAAGAGCTAGTAATTGTAAAAACTGAGTGGGATGGACTTGTACCAGCCTTAACATCAGGTAAGATTGATGCGATTGTTGCAGGAATGTCACCAACCTCAGAGCGAAAAGAAACAATCGATTTCTCTGATAACTACTATAATTCAAACTTAGTAATGGTTGTGAAAAAAGGTGGTAAGTATGAGGGAGCTACAAAAATTGCAGATTTCAAAGGTGCAAAAGTTACGGCTCAATTAAACACGTTCCACTATTCAGTAATTGATCAAATTAAAGGTGTATCAAAAGAAACAGCAATGGATAATTTCCCAGCAATGCGCGTAGCGTTAGAGTCAGGAGTTATTGATGGTTATGTATCAGAGCGACCTGAAGCAGTAAGTGCTTCAGCAGCAAACGATAATTTTGCAATGGTTGAGTTCAAAGATGGCTTTAAAACATCAGCTGATGATACAGCTGTAGCGGTAGGTCTTAAAAAAGACAGTGAACTAAAAGAAGAAATTAATAAAGCCTTAAAAGGCATTTCAGAAGACGAGCGCACTAGCATTATGGATACGGCAATCAAAAATCAACCAGCAGCAAAATAATGATGACATAAAACCGGCTGTATACTGCAGTCGGTTTTGTAATGAGGTAAAGGAGGAAGAACGATGAGTTTTGAATGGATTATCACAATCATCTCAGAAAACTGGCCAATGTTCCTACGCGGAGCTGGGATGACGCTGCTAATTGCGCTAACAGGTACCGTTATTGGAGCGATTATTGGGTTGGTTGCCGGTATTGTCCGCACTGTTCCAACGCCAAAGAGCGGGCTGAAAAAAGCAGGGTTGAAGGTAACGAATTTCGTTTTATCTGTATACATTGAATTTTTCCGAGGTACGCCAATGATCGTGCAAGCAATGGTTATTTACTATGGTTCAGCGCTTGCATTTGGGTTTGATATGAACGTGATGTTAGCAGCGGTGATTGTTGTATCAATTAATACGGGAGCATATATGGCTGAGATTGTACGAGGGGGTATTATTTCAGTTGATAAGGGACAGTTCGAGGCAGCTAAAGCCATTGGGATGAATCATTATCAAACAATGATGAATGTTGTTTTGCCTCAAGTTATTCGTAACATCTTACCAGCAACGGGTAACCAGTTTGTGATTAATATTAAAGATACGTCAGTATTGAACGTTATTTCTGTGTCTGAGCTATACTTTGTTACGAAATCAGTCGCAGGAAACAACTTTAGATATTTTGAATCATTCTTTGTTGCTTGTATGATTTACTTCGTCATGACGTTTGCCGTATCACAGATTCTGCGTTACTTTGAGCGTAAATTAGACGGACCCGATAGCTACACGATGATTAAAACGGACCAAAATCGATAATGAAGGGTAAGGAGGTATAAGAAAATGGAACAAGTAATTGATATTCAGCATTTAAACAAAGCTTATGGAAGTCATGAAGTATTAAAGGATATTAATTTCTCTGTTAACAAAGGAGAAGTCGTGACGATTATTGGTTCTTCAGGATCAGGGAAGTCAACGCTTCTTCGCTGTATCAATTTATTAGAACAGCCAAACGGTGGACAGATTATTTACAAAGGCGAAAACATTTTAGATGACCGTCATAATCTTTTTGATTACCGCAAAAACCTAGGAATGGTTTTTCAACAGTTCAACCTATTTGATAACCATAATGTTTTAAATAACTGCGTGGTAGGACAAGTCAAAGTATTAAAGCGTTCAAAAGAAGAAGCTGAAAAGGTAGCGTTGGGCTATTTAAAGGTCGTTGGAATGGATCAATATATTAATGCAAAGCCAAGACAGCTTTCAGGTGGTCAAAAGCAGCGTGTGGCCATTGCTCGTGCTTTGTCCATGAAGCCTGATGTCCTTTTGTTTGATGAACCAACATCAGCTTTAGACCCTGAGATGGTAGGAGAAGTATTAAAGGTTATGAAGGAACTTGCCGAGTCAGGTCTAACAATGCTTATTGTAACGCATGAAATGGAATTTGCTAAAGAGGTATCAGATCGCATTGTCTTTATGGATAAAGGTGTCATTGCAGAAGAAGGTACTCCTGAGCAAATCTTTAATAATCCAACACAAGAACGTACGCGTGAGTTCTTAAAACGTACGTTAAAAGATAAATAAGAAAAGCCCTTGTAGGGGCTTTTTCTTATTTATATAGCCCTCGAATGTAAACAGATGCAATGTTCCGCGCAATTTCTTCAATGGAGCTTTCATATTCATGCCGAACGATATCCCATAGATACATTTCATTAGTGAAAAACCAGCCTCTTGCTACTAACTCATGATTTAATTCATCTCTAGCAAGCCCCTTCTTTTGAGCATAAGCGATATCTTGTGAGATGCGCTGAATAAATTTCTTTCGAATGTTTTTCCAGCTTTCGGACACGACAGGAGCAATTCCAATTGCTTGTTCGAATACCTGCATCATGCTGCGTTCATGCTCGGCCATATGTAAAAAAGCATTTGTTTGTTTATGAATGATATCCGTTGCTTCCTCTTTTGTTTGTGGAAAAAAGGAGGTTTCTGCAATCTTATAGAATTCCGCCATGACGCTGTCCATGAGAACGATTAATAGCTCTTCTTTTCCTTTAAAATGAACGTACGCTGTTCCGTAGCCAACTTCAGCTTTTTCAATAACCTGTTTAATGGTTGTTTTTTGAAACCCTTCTTCCATAAACACTTCTTTGGCTGCGTGTAATAGTTTTTGGCGCGTTTTAATCGAACGCAAATGTCGCTTATCTTCTATGTTATGTTCTGTCATGATGGACGATCCCTCCCAGCTTTCTTTAATTTCTAGCATATAGAAAATCTGATAAAAGGAAAAGAGGTAGTTTCTGAAAATGTTTATAATTTTCAGAAATATAATATTGACACTGTGTCATATTGTTTGATAATCTTTTGTTAAGATAGCGATTACAAATGCTAAAAGGGGGAGAATACGATGTTTGACTCAACAAAAGAATGCGCAGAGAAGCTGGATGCGCAGGATAAATTAGCGGCTTTTCGAGAAGAATTTTACCTCAAGCCAGGCAGTATTTATATGGATGGAAATTCGCTAGGGCTTCTATCGAAGCGAGCTGAAACAACGCTGATGGAAGTTATCACAGATTGGAAAGAGCAGGGAATTGACGGCTGGACACAAGGGAAATATCCTTGGTTTTCACTATCTGAACAACTTGGTGAAATGATGGCGCCGCTTGTAGGAGGTTCTCCTGAAGAGGTTATTGTAACAGGTTCAACAACGGTAAACCTTCATCAACTCGTTTCAACGTTTTACGAACCAAGCGGAACACGTACGAAAATTTTAGCGGATGAGCTGACGTTTCCATCCGATATCTATGCGCTTCAAAGTCAGCTGCGTACGCGTGGCTACGATCCCGATGAACATTTAGTTTGCGTAAAAAGCCGCGATGGTCGCTTTTTAGAGGAAGAGGATATCATTGAAGCGATGACAGATGAGGTAGCGTTAATTGTCTTGCCAACTGTCTTGTATCGAAGCGGTCAAGTATTAGATATGGAACGCTTGACTACGGAAGCTCATAAGCGCGGAATCATTATTGGATTTGACGGCTGCCATTCCATTGGAGCAATTCCTCATCAGTTTAGCGACTGGGGCGTTGATTTTGCTTACTGGTGCAACTATAAACATTTAAACGGTGGGCCAGGAGCTGTTGGTGGTTTATACGTGAATAAAAAGCATTTTGGGACTCTTCCAGGCTTAGCAGGTTGGTTCAGCTCAACGAAAGAAAAGCAGTTTGATATGGAGCATACGCTAACACCGGCTCATACAGCAGGTGCTTATCAGATTGGTACGCCACATGTGCTCAGTCTGGCACCGCTAATCGGATCACTTGAGCTGTTTAAGGAAGCAGGCATTGAACGCATTCGAACAAAATCACTTCGTATTAACCGGTACTTAATGGATTTACTAAACGCAGAGTTAAAAGAATACGGGTTTACTCTTGGCAGCCATACGGATGACAAACGCCGAGGTGGCCACGTGAGTCTTGAACATAAAGAAGCAGCACGTATTTGTAAAGCGTTAAAGAAAGAAGGAATTATTCCTGACTTTCGTGCGCCAAATATTATTCGCTTAGCACCTGTAGCTTTATATACGTCCTATAGCGAGGTGTGGGAAGTAGTTCAAGCATTGAAAAAAATCATGAGTGAGAAGCTTTACGAACAATTTAAAAACGAGCGCGAAGTCGTCGCGTAAATTAACAGCTGCTTACTTGAACGAAGTAAGCAGTTTCTATAGGTAAAAGTTCAATCTAAGAGGAGATGACCTATGAAAACCAATCAATCTCACCTGCATACGAATGAAAATCAAGATAAAGGGTTGAAGCGAAAGTTAAAAACGAGCCAGCTGACGATGATTTCAATGGGCTGTGCAATTGGTACAGGTTTATTTTTAGGAAGTGGACTTGCAATTCAAACAGCTGGGCCAAGCGTATTGGCTAGCTATGCGTTAGGAGCATTTGTTGTACTACTTTTAATGGGATGCTTAGCAGAAATGACCGTTGCTCACCCGACAGCAGGATCGTTTGGTACCATTTCTGAAAAGTATGTTCATCCGCTCGCAGGCTTTTTAGTTCGCTATTCGTATTGGATTGCTAACGTACTGGCAGTAGGAGTAGAGGTGAGCGCCATTGCATTATACATGAAGTATTGGTTTCCAACCGTTCCAGGGGTAGTGTGGATTGTGATATTCGCTGGAGTTTTAATTTATATTAACGCAACGAGCGTAAACACGTTTGCAACGTTTGAATATTGGTTTTCAATGATTAAAATTAGCGCTATCGTAGGCTTTATCCTCTTAGGTTCATACATATTATTTGGTGCAGAGCCAAGTTCAGCCATCGGTACGAAAAATCTTGTCAACGATGGAGGCTTTCTACCGTTCGGCTTTTGGGGTATGTGGGTGGCCGTTTTTATTTCGCTTTTTAGCTTTCTAGGAACAGAAATGATTGCCGTTACTTCTGGAGAAGCAAAAGATCCTGATGTGGCCGTTCCAAAAGCACTCAAAGCAACAGTATTTCGCTTAACAACGTTTTACGTTTTAACAATTGGTATTATGCTGATGATTGTCCCGTGGCAACAAGCCCAGGTTGACAAAAGCCCGTTTGTCAAAGTGATGGAGATTTTAAATATTCCAGCGGCATCTGGCATTATGAACTTTATTATTTTAACAGCGGCTCTTTCTGCGATGAATAGCCAGCTGTATGCGTCGACACGCATGCTGTTTTCTTTGTCAAAAACAAATAATGCTCCGGCATTTTTAGGGAAGCTCAGCAAGAAAAGCGTACCAGTTTGGGCATTAGGTATTTCAACTGGTGGCATCTTTTTAGCTGCGGCTGTCAACGCTTTTATTCCTGGGTCTTCCTATGCCTTTATGATGGGTATTTCCATGTTTGGCGCGATGTTTACCTGGTTTATGATTTTTATATCTCATCTGTTTTTTCGTAAAAAATGGGAGAAATCAGGTGGGCGCGTGCTCCCTGTGCGAATGATGGGCTTTCCGTACTTAACCATTTTAGGAGCTATTTTGCTACTTATCCTTATGATTACAACATGGTTCACAGACTTTAAGATTATGCTTCAATTTGGTATTCCATGGCTTATATTTTTAACAATTGCATATTTTATTGCAAAGCGTAAGAAGGTAGACGTAGGTGCACCTAGAAATATAGTAAAAGATGAATTTAAAGAGATGCAATAAGGGGGACATAACATGAATACGCCAAACGAAAAGAAGAGAACGGCGATAGAATTAGAACAAAACCTACAGACGAACTTTGAAAAAGCAATGTCATACGGAGATTACTTACAGCTTGATTCCATACTATCAAGTCAGCATCGCCTCTCCGATCACCATGATGAAATGCTGTTTATTGTTATTCACCAAGCAAGCGAGCTGTGGATGAAGCTTATTCTGCATGAGCTCTCGGCTGCGATTGCCTGCATTCGTGAAAACAATCTAGAACCTTCGTTTAAAATGCTTTCTCGCGTGTCACGAATTCAGCAGCAGCTCATTCAGTCATGGAGCGTGCTTTCTACGTTGACGCCAGCTGAATACATGGAATTTCGCGATAAGCTTGGACAATCATCAGGATTTCAGTCGTATCAAAATCGTTTAATTGAATTTGCACTTGGTAATAAGAACATTCATGCGCTTTCGGTGTACAAACACGACGAAGCACTCTACGAAAAGATGACTCAGGCTCTTTATGAACCTAGCATTTATGATGCTTCTATTCGAGCGCTTGTAAAGAGAGGATTAAAAGTAGATGAGGAAGCATTGCAGCGTGACTGGTCACAGCCATATGAACCAAATGAAAGCGTAGAAGAAGCATGGCTAACGGTATATCGAAATGTTGATCAGTATTGGGACCTGTACGAATTAGCTGAAAAGCTTGTTGATATTGGTAATCAGCAGCAAACATGGCGCTTTAGCCATATGAGTACCGTTGAACGAATTATCGGCAATAAGCCGGGAACAGGAGGTTCTTCAGGGGTAAACTATTTAAAACGTGCGCTTGATAAGCATTTCTTCCCGGAATTATGGAGTCTACGTACAAAGCTATAAGGATAGATAGAAAGGGTGCTAGATAATGAATAAATGGATCGATGTTTCACAACCGCTTAATAACAAGGTGGCGTGTTGGCCAGGCGATACGCCGTTTTCCTACAGGGTGAGCTGGAGTAAAGAGGAGTCTGGTTCAGTCAATGTAGGTGAAATTACAATGAGTGTACATACAGGTACTCATATTGATGCTCCTTTTCATTTTGATAGTGAAGGGAAAAAAGTAAAGGACTTAGACGTGAACCTTTATATTGGAGAATCGAAAGTTGTGCACCTTCACAATCCTTCCAGCATAAGCGTTGAAGATCTAAAAAAAATCGACTTAGCTGGGGTAACGCGACTGCTTATTAAGACCGGTGCGTGGACGAATCGCGAGACCTTTCCAACGTCTATTCCACCTGTAGATAAAGGGGTAGCCGAATATCTGGAAGAACAAGGCGTTCGTTTGCTTGGTCTCGACCTACCCTCAGTGGACCCGCTTGATAGCAAAGAGCTAGCTGCACATCATGAACTGGCGGCACATAGCGTTCATATTTTAGAAGGACTTGTGCTTGATACTATTGAGGAAGGAGACTATGAGTTAGCCGCTTTACCACTTTCACTAGCGGAAGCAGACGGAAGCCCAGTACGCGCGGTGTTGAGAAAGAAATAATCTAACAAAAGCCACTCGTTTAGAGTGGCTTTTATCGTCTATGCGACTTTTGAAGTTGTTTTTTCAACAGACTTTTTGTTTCCAACATAGATTAATCTTAAAGCAATTAACATTAGCACAATAGCGAGCCCACGTTTCCAGTCTAATGAAATTTGTGTACCGCCAAAGAATCCAAAGTGATCAATAATAATTCCTGCGCTTAGTTGGCCAATAACCGTAGAAATATTGGCTGCAATAACACCAATTTTCGGAACGGCTAAAACAGTTAAGAATAAATAGCCAACCCCAAACCAAACCGCACTTAGCTGCCATTTTGGCGCATCTAAAAGAGCTAATACATCACCTTTGCCAAAAAATAAAATGAGTAAAAATAAAACAAGTGCACCTGTTGCAAAGGTAAGAAACGCGCTTTCATACGTACCGGCTTTTCTACTGAGCGCCCCGTTTACGGAAGACTGAGCACTAAGTAATACTCCACCGATAACAGCTGCAATGAGCAAGATAAAACTCATCGTAAAACCTCCTTTAATTAATTAAAAAACGAGTAGTAAAGCGATGGCCATCAACGCAACGGCCATTACTTTTTCTTTTGTAATAGGTGTTTTACTACTACCTAACCAGCCTTTATGTTCAATAATCATACTCATTGCCATTTGTCCGACAATTACGCTAATCATTGTTAAGCCAACGCCGAGAAGCGGGACGCCAATAACTAAAATTGTTAAATAAATAACGCCAAATACGCCGCCTGTAAGCTGCCATTTCGGTGCTTTTACCGTATAGGAAAGTGATCCTTTTCCTAAAAACAGCACAACGATTCCTAAGATTACAGAACCAACTGCGAAGTTATAAAAGCTGCTTTCTAGTTTACCAACGGATTGACCTAGCACACCGTAAATGGCACCTTCAATACTAAGAGACATTCCAGCTAACACAGCCACAATATAAATCCAAAATTTCATGATTTCACATCCTTATATCGAGATTTATAGATATGTTAAAGCAAAAAAAAGAACTTACAGCTCTTTTTTTATGATTTCAGCAATCTCCGCAATCTTTTTTTCGTTTCTGCGGTAGTAAGTCCATTTTCCATGTCTTTCTGATTCCAATAATCCAATGCGCTGAAGCATTGAGAGATAATGCGAAGTAGTGGATTGTGATAAGTTTGCGCGTTCTTGAATATCTCCCACACAAACACCACCCTTTTCACTAATAGTTTTTGAAAGGTGCGCAGTAGGCTTATCAAAATACTCCATTGGATCTTTTAACCACTTCAACATTTCTAAACGAGTTTCATTGCCCAAAACCTTAAAAATATCTACAAGTTTATTTTCCATGGCCTTATACTAATCGATAGTTCTCGATATGTAAAGTTTTAAGTTTATCTTTTTATAAACCGCATATGCCAAGGTAATACAAAGGCAAACACAATAAAATATAAAATAACTGAAAAAGCAAAAAAGCTCCAGTTTTTGATATGTAAGTAATCCACTGCAATCATTCCCCACTCAATTAATGTGGAAATGACCGTGAAAAGTATTACTAGCGACCAGCGATTCTTGGCTGTAGCATAATTAACGTAGATGACGGCAAGAGCAGAAGGGATGATGGAATAGCTAACAAATTCTCCAATTCCTGTGACGTTTTTGTCCCCTAAATCAACTAAGTCAAACATTCGACCAACTAAAGAATTGATGACCCATGCGATATAACCGATAAAGCTGAACGTCACATAATAATCAACCCAGTTAATTTCGCGTTTAGGCATAATGAGTGAATAAAGAAACAAAGCGCCGCTTATTACAATAGGAAACCAAACGCCTTTTGCTGATAAATCTATATTTTGCATCCATGAGTTCACGTTGAGACACCTCTTTATGTAAGGGTATCTCTAGTGTTGCCTAAATAATCTATTTTAAAATTAACTCTGTTCTTCTTTTTTCCACATTTTATAGTTATAAAGAACTTGAACAAGAAAGATTAAGCTAATTAAACCAACAAACCCAAAGTACACGAGAAGAGGCCAATGTGAAAGGTAGTACAAAACTCCGCAAGCAATGAAAATGAACGGAATACTTATAAGCGTGAAAATTGAAAAAGTGAGAACCAGCACTCTTTTCTTAATCAGAATACTAATGAAGAATGCTAGAAATAAAATCATGATAAACATAAAGAGGTTTTCAAGAATAAAGTCCAAAACGATATCCATAGCACAGCGTTCCCCCTTAAAGAAAGTAAAATAGTTCCATGTGGAACAGCTATTTTCTACGCTTCATCACTTGAGCAATTGTCATGATGAGTAAAGACAGTACAGCAGCTATAAAAACCATGATGCTCAACGCTCCATAACCAAGCCCTTCCCATCCTCCAACTAGTAAGCTAATTATAAATCCTGCTAGGCTAAGCACTGCTACAGCAAGGGGAATGACATATCGCAACGATTCCTTCTTTCGTCCAATAAGGTAAGAAAAAATAAGAATCACTAAAGTAGTCATAATGATAAAGGTATATGAATTTAGCATAATATCCTCCTTTTCTATTAGTAAAGCTCTATGTGTAAATAAGGATATTAATTCCAATTTAACATAATATAGGATTTGTTGGAAGGGTGTCTTTTATAGATAATTATTATAGATAGAATTACTAAAAAATTCTATTTTATACTATAATAGTAAATGGGTTTGGTGTGTAGAGGAGGGGTTAAATGAATACAGAAGATCGTCTAAGTGAAATAGAAAGAAAGTTAGATGATTTAAATAATAAGCTAGATCAAAGGAACAATAACTCTAGCTCGCGATTTGTTCTTAGAATTGTGCAGGTTATTTCTATTATTTTAATATTCCTAGTACTGATAGGGGTTATTAGCTTTTTTACAGGATAAGAATACAAAAAGGGTTGAGGGAATTCCTCAACCTTTTTCTATGTA
This sequence comes from Bacillus sp. 1780r2a1, assembly GCA_024134725.1. Taxonomy (NCBI): domain Bacteria; kingdom Bacillati; phylum Bacillota; class Bacilli; order Caryophanales; family Bacillaceae; genus Bacillus; species Bacillus sp. 1780r2a1. Next base: position 492,658 of record CP099863.1, read on the forward strand.
AATGAATCAAAAATACCACCATATAAACGCAGTACATAAAAGAAAAAACCTAAAGATAATCATTTGCTGCAATCAAACAAAGATTGAGTTGATGTATACAGTAGGTTGGAATATTGGAGAGTAAAGCATAATAACGTATTGTATAGGTTAATTAGTCTATCTAATTTTATTTATTTTATAGTATAATTTTACTAGTTTGTTATAAAAAAATAGGTAGGAGGGGCAGGGATGAAATTTTGCACAAACTGTGGAAGTTCACTGGGAAGAGAAGATCAGTTTTGTAGCGGGTGCGGTGCAGTAATTGATCGAAGTGAAAAGATGAGTGAACCTGTACAAAAAAAGCAGAACACGTCAGCGCTGCGTGTAGAAGAAGTGGTACGTATGGGAAAGAATAATAAACAACTTACTATTGCTGGTCTTATTTTAATTATCGGTGTCATCATTTACATAATGATTCCAAAAAAGCTCACGGAAGCAGAATATGAGCAGCTCGCTCTCGATTTATTAGTGAAGGATGTAGCGATACAAGAACAGTTTTCGCGTTCAATTGAAAATAGCTCCATTGACACAAACACGGAATGGGATTCAGAGTTTAAACAGTTAACAAAGCCTGCTGAAAGAGCACAAGGTGAGTTTGAAGACATTTATAAAGAATTAAAAGGCGTAAAGCCACCAGAAATGTTTGAACATGACCACCAACTACTATTGAAGGCGTTTCATATTCATAGTGAACTGATGATTGGAGCAGGTGAGTATTTTAAAAACGGAAATGAGGAAGAACTTGAAAACGCAGAAGAATACCAAAGCGAAGCAGAAGATTATTTAGCTCAAACATCTTTTTCTTCTGGTATATATAAAGAACGATTAATCAAGCGAATTGAGAAGCTAGGCATCGAATAAGTTTTATAAAGTAAAGCACCTTCACTTTCTACATTCTTGGTGAAGGTGCTTTTTGTTCATTATGTCAATCATTCAAAGAATCTTGTTTTGTTTTTTTAACTTTATAGAGAACAACGAGCAAAATAAACCAAAAAGGCGTGACAAATAGTGCAACACGCGTATCTGAAGCGAGAGTTAATACCACTAAAATAAATGCTAAAAATATTAAAACTAAATAGTTAGTATAGGGGTAAAGTGGCATTTTGAACGGATTTTCTTTTGCTAAATCAGGACGTTCTTTTTTGTATTTCATATGACAAATAACGATAATCCCCCATATATAAATGAATGATACGGTTGAAATACTCGTGATTAAAGTAAATACACCTTCTGGCATGGTGTAATTTAAAATAACTCCAATTAAAATGATCACAGCTGAGAAAAAGAGTCCGTTTGCAGGCACTTGTCGCGCATTGATTTTTGCTAGAGAACTTGGTGCATCTTGGTCTTTAGCCAGGGAATAAACCATGCGGCTTGTACTGAATACAGCACTATTTCCTGCCGAAGCAGCTGATGTTAAGACGACAAAGTTAACAATCGTAGCAGCGGAAATGATGCCAATTGCAGCGAACACTTGCACAAATGGGCTTTGAGAGGGGTCTACATCATTCCAAGGGTAGATGCTCATGATGACGAAAAGGGAACCGATGTAGAAAAGTAAAATTCGAATAGGGATATTGTTAATAGCAAGTGGGATATTGCGCTCAGGATTCTCTGTTTCTCCTGCCGTTAATCCTACAAGCTCAATTCCTACAAAAGCAAATACAACCATTTGGAATGAGAGAATAAAACCGTTCATGCCATTTGGAAACATGCCTCCGTGAATCCATAAGTTACTCACTCTAGCTGTTCCATTTGGTGTGGACGCACCTTTAATAATCATAAAAGTACCTATAATAATTAAAGCGAGTATGGCAATGATTTTAATTAATGCAAACCAAAATTCCATTTCACCAAATAGCTTGACCGTTGCTAGGTTCATGATGAGTAAAATCACAAGCGCAATGAGGCCTGGTATCCACTGCGATACGGATGGAAACCAATATTGAGTGTAAAGTCCAATAGCTGTTAAATCAGCCATAGCGATACAGATCCAGCAAAACCAATAGGTCCAACCTGTAATAAACCCAAGCATGTCTCCTAAATAATCACGAACAAAATCGACAAAAGAGTGATAATTAAGGTTGCTTAAGAGTAATTCACCTAGTGAGCGCATAATGAGAAAACCAATTAGTCCTGTAATCATATAGGCAAACAAAATAGAAGGTCCCGCTAAGTTAATGGACTTTCCTGATCCCAGAAATAGTCCCGTACCAATGGCACCTCCAATAGCAATTAATTGGACATGTCTATTTTTTAAACCTCTTGCTAATTCTTGCTCTGGCATAAGCATTCCTTCTTTCGTCGCTTTCTAGTTGGTATAACGTAACAAGTCAGTAACTGAATATGGGACACTATGTATCATACTTTGAAAAAATAACACTATAGGATGTAGGGTTAGCATTTTAAAGATTTTTTATCATGGAGTATATCGGTAGACCATCTAAAAAATAAAAAAACAACCTTTTCACCGTGTTAGGTGTGAAAAGGTTGTTTTTTTAATTATTTATAATAATGCCATCGCTCATACGAATCACCCGATTTGTATAGGTAAGCATTTCTTCATCATGCGTAACGATGAGCGTGGTGATTTTTAGGGACTCTGTTAACTTTTGTAAAAGGACCATGATGTCTTTTGAACGCTTTGAATCAAGGCTTGCCGTTGGTTCATCAGCAAATAATACTTTTGGTTTGTGGATGATGGCTCGAGCAATTGCGACGCGCTGTTTTTCTCCTCCTGATAAAGAAGGAGGGTATGCGCTCTTTCGATGCTCCATTTCTACAAGTTTTAAGATATGCTGTACTTCTTGCTTCTTTTCTCGTTTTGACATTGATACTTCGGCTACGTCTAACATTAAGAGAAGCTGTTCTTCAACCGTCAAAAATGGCACAAGGTGAGCAAATTGAAACACAAACCCAAACTTGCTTGCACGCAGTTTCCGTATTTGTTCAGGTTTCATGGTTACCAAGTCATTTCCTTCAAATATAATGTGTCCGCTCGATGCGGACTGTAGTCCAGCTGCAATTGTGAGAAGCGTGCTTTTTCCAGAACCTGATGCACCAACAAGAGCCGTAATTTCACCTTCTTTTAATGAAAGCTTAATTCCTTTTAAAATATCTTCCGTTTGTTCGCCGCTTAGAAACGATTTTTTTACATCTTTTATTGTAAAAGTCGTCATTTTACATCTCTCCTTGCTGAATTGCTTTTAAAGGTTCAATCTTTTTAATTTGTATACCAGATAACGTCGAGCCGATAAAGCCAATAGTCAAAAACACACCAGCAAGCTGAAGAGTAGTTAGAACAGGTAAGCTAAACGGCATTCCTTCAGGTGCTATTAGGTTGAATAGCTGACTACATGTAATGGCTAATACAATAGAAGCAGCAGTGATAATCAGCATTTGCGTCCACATGATGGTAAACAGCCTGCTCGTTTTCATTCCAATTGCTTTTAGAATTCCGTACAGTCCAATTTTTTGAACGTTCATCATATAAAAGAAAATGGCAAACAGCATACCGCTAATAATAATTAAAAACCAAATGATCATATTCAATGACATTTGTTCAGCACTGTAGCTTGGGATGGTACTTAAAAATTCTTTGTTTGAAAAAGATTGAAGACCATTAAAAGATGGAGCTTCATCTATGTTTGGTAAGAAAATTAGCTGCATCTCTTTTGTGGCAAACATTCTTTGATAGTCTCTCTCATTAATGTAAGCAACGGGTGTATGATTATATTTGGCTTCATCGACAAAGCCTTTCACCATAAACGTCCCATCATATTGGTCGTGAGTAAGGGTGTCGCCAACTTTGATTCCTTCTTTTTTCAAAGAAGCGTCTAGTACAACTTCACCTTGATTTAGATTTGGAAATAGCTTTGAATCCGTTGATGTGACAAAGGAAACACTACGTTGTTTATCTCGTTCATCATTTACAAAACCCATTCCAATTGAAAAAGCTACAGCACCTTTATAATCTTTTAGAACACTCTCCTGAACAGAACGGTCAATTGACGAGAGGTTATACGTTTCTTCTGCTTCTTCCGTCATGTAGAACTGTCCGTCAGGCAAATTTTTAATGAGTGCTGCGTTATCCTGCGATAGACCATTTGCAAGGCCTGAAATAATAAAAGTTAAAAAGCTTACAAGAAAGATAATGGAACCTAGTATAAGAAATTTTGCTTTGTTTTTTTTGATTTCTTTCCATGCGATGTTCATCAAAATCTCCTCCAATTTGATTTCGTACTTTTAGTGTATAAGCCTTTTATGAATGGACCATGAACGGAAGGTTACAAATGAAAAAAGCCACATCCAGTGGGATGTAGCTTCAGGAGATGGGAAGTTCAATTTGAAATAACGTGCCTTTTCCTTCTTGACTGTCTACCGTAATTTCTCCGTTATGAAGCTTCACAATTGTTGAAACAATTGAAAGCCCAAGCCCAGTTCCTTCTACGGTTTGTGAACGAGCGGTATCAGCACGATAAAAGCGATCAAAGATACGCTTTTCCTGTGAAGTGCTTAAACCAATTCCTGTATCTTGGAACGAGACTATCAAATAATCATCAGCAACTTTCATTGAAACATCAATCGTTCCACCTGGTTTATTATATTTCATCGCATTTGTTAATAGGTTATCCCACACCGTGCTTAGCAGCGAAGGGTCTCCTACAATCGTAATGTCTGGAAGAGAATAAGTAATCATCAATTCTCGTTCACGAATTGCCCATTGGTGCGTTTGAATTAAATCTTCAATTTGCTTTCCGATATGAAAGCGTTGAGGCTTCATAATATCTTCGTTTCGATCAAGGGAAGCAAGAAGCAACAGCTGTTGGGTTAAAATCGATAATCGAGTAATTTCACTATTAATAACGGAGATATATTGCCTTTTTTCATCGTTTGTTAAGTTTTCTTGTTCCAAAAGGCCGGTATACCCTTTAATAGTGGACAGTGGAGATTGAATGTCATGAGAGATATTTGAAATAAATTCTTTTCGCATCTCATCAAGCTGTTCTAACTTTTGAGCCATTTGTAAAAAGCTTTTTGAGAGTTCACCAAGCTCATCGTTTCGCTTCATTTGAAGCTTAGGCTGGAAGTTTCCAGCCGCTAATACTTTTGTGGCTGCTGTTAGGCTCGAAATCGGTTTTACCAAATAGTTCGTACTAAATAAAACAAGAATAATACTAAGTAAAATAGTAAGTGCCAATAGCCATGCTAGCAATAGATGCATTTCATTGAACAAAAGCTTGATGTCTGGTCGTAAAAAGAGGGCATACGACTTACTGTCATGCGTAATTGGAACACCGATTGTATTGGTAAGTTCATTTGCAAAAAAGCCTGTTACAAACGTTTGCTTGGGGAACTGGCGCATTCCATGATAGATATCACCATTTAAAACCTTTGCTTTCACTTCATTTTTTAATGCTGTATCTCGGAATGCTGCTCCGAAAAAATGATCGCGTTCATCTGTATCAACAAGATAAATTTGATAGCCTACTTCAGCGATATTCTCAAGGTAATTCGTCAATTGAATATTTGGGTTTTCATTGATGAACTCAGCAATATCGAGAGCAATCTCTGTATTCTTAGCATCGTTTGATGGCTTTAGCTTTTGCTGGTAGTAAAGGTTTGAACCTAAAAAAGCTAATACACTGCTAAGCACCATAATGCTAGCGGTAACAACAACAAATTTACTATAAAGAGATTTCATGATTGTTTTGTCTCCAACGAATAGCCAACTCCACGGACCGTTTTGATATGAAAGTCGTCTGTCAAACCGGCAAAGCGCTCCCGCAGACGCTTAATGTGAACATCTACAGTTCTCGAGTCTCCTTCATAATCAAGGCCCCATACATGTTCAATTAAATTTTCTCTGGAAAAAACGCGCATCGAATTAGTGGCGAGAAAAGCAAGTAGCTCAAATTCTCGCAGGGGTAAAAGCAGTGTTTTTGTTCTCACCTTGACTTCGTAGCTCTTCTTATTAATGCTTGTCTGTCCTAACTTAATAACGAAAGCATCTTCTTCCTTGTCATATCTTCGTAAGAGCGCTTGAATCCTAAACAGTAGCTCTTTTGGTTCAAACGGCTTTACGAGATAATCATCTGTTCCAGCTGAAAAGCCTTGTTCTTTATCTTCAATCTGGCTCTTTGCAGTGAGCAAAATAACGGGAATATCGTATAAGCGACGAATTTCTCTCGTCAGGGTATAGCCATCTACAAAAGGCATCATTACATCAACGACTGCTAAATTAACGTTTTCCTTCTGTAACCTTTCTAGCGCTTCGCTTCCATGCTTCGCTTGTAACACATCATAACCAGCTTGTGATAGGTGAATAGTTACAAGCTTAAGAATATGTAAATCATCATCGACAAGTAGAATTTTTTTCATAGTAGTTCCTCGTTTTCTTTTGAAAAATCTTGTGTCTTAAACATATCGTTTGAGGAAGGAATTTTCAACTGCAGAAGAAGGGCTATAACTTAGAGCGTATGCCCCAAATGACAAGAAGTCCAATGTTAACTGGTAGGCTCAATGCTAAGAAAAGAGGAAAATATCGCTTTGGCTCGTCACCAAATTCTAAAGTAGCAATCAATTCAATAACGAGGTTACCGCATGTGATACACAACATAATGATTAGATAAGAAACGACGTACTCTTGAAAGAGGCGGGTGAACATAGGAGAAAGTAGAAGTAGAATCTTAAGCTACTGAAATGTTCCTCTATAAAATAGATTTAACCTTTTTAAGGACGACTCTGTCTGCATATGTTATTCTCCTTTACAAGAATCTTCTGTTTTGTGGTAACACTATGTAACAAGGGAACAAAAGATAAGATTTGAAAGGTTGAGATGAGAGATACGTAAGAATTATTCTCTCCAACAAAAAAGTGCACAGAATGTTAGGTGTTTTTGTAGATGTAAGGAAGGAAAACAAATTGAATGTATTAGTAGCCATGAATAAAGCAACTTCTTGTAAGATCCAGAGCTATCGTAGAATGAAAGCAATAATACTAATTCATCAACGTTTGGCAGTGAAAGTTGAATTCCTGTCACTGAAAACTAAAGAACACCGTGTAAAAGTTTAGTTGGAATTACTTCTACACGGTTTTTTTTATAAGAATTTATATATCTCTGCGCCAAGCCTCAACAAAAGCAGCTGTAAGAAACGTGCACGCTCCCCATAGAATCCAAGCAGCTCCAAGTGTAATTTCATCGTAGGAAGAACCGTACAAAGTTGGCCCCCATGTGATAAAAATCCCGTCAAAAAAAGTGGCAACTGCTAGACCAAAGCTAACACCGGGCACAATTTGTGGAGCGGATAAGCCAACTAGTTTAACCATGAACCTAACAGATAGCCAAGAAATAAGAATTCCAGCTCCAAATGAGAAAATGCTAGCAGTTGGTCCGAAAAAACCAAAAGCAGAACCAAACTTAACACACATTGCACCGACAAACCAAAAAATAACACCTACAGCTGTTAGTAAAAATATTTGCTTTTGGGTTAATAGATACGGCTTATCTCTTGAAAAAGTAACGCTTTTAACAGGCTGACTCATGTACATAACCTCCAAGTATAATTATGTAGTGTTTGCTACATAATTAAAATGTAGCATATACTACATAAAAACACAAGAAGGAACTGATCGCATGAAAAAAGGAGAAAAAAGAAAAAATCAGATCGTTCAAGATATATCAATATATATTCTTGAAAATGGGGTGCAAACAGCTACTTTACGAAATTTAGCAGAAGCTGCAAGCACGAGTGATCGCATGCTCATGCACTATTTTAGGGATAAGGAAGAACTACTAACAGTAGCTTTAAATTCTATTACTGATGAGTTCATTACAATATTGGATAGTGCACGCACAGAGCAAAAAAATTTTGTTGATTTACTACCTTATCTACGCGAAATGATGAAACACCCGGGCATTAAACCCTACATTAAGCTATGCTTAGAGCTTGCTGCTATTGCAGCAAAAAAAGAAGAACCTTTTTACTCAGTTGGAAATCAAATGTGTGCTACATTTTTGGACTGTATTACACGAGAAATTAAGGTGGATAGTGAAGAGGAGCGAGACGAGCTATCTGCTCTTACGCTAGTGATGATTGAAGGGTTTGTTTTTTTAGATGCGCTTGATTACCATGAACAGATTGACAAATCAATTAAAGGTATTGGTCGACTCATAAAGGGTTAAAAATAAATAATTCGTTTAAGCTTCATCGTAAAGTCGGTGAAGTGACAATTATTAAAAGCTAAATAGTTGTATTCTGTAATCAAATTCATTACCATGACACATAGAAATTGATTAGAGAAGAAAGGTGGATGTATCATGAGCAACGAAGCAAAGAAACAAGAAATTCTAGATGCGTTTCATTTTCGTCACGCAACGAAAGAGTTTGATTCGACAAAGAAAGTGTCAGATGAAGACTTTCGTTTCATTATGGAAACAGGGCGTTTATCTCCAAGTTCATTAGGTTATGAGGCATGGAAGTTTTTAGTGATTGAGAACGAAGACCTAAAACGTCGCTTGAAAGAAGTTTCATGGGGCGCGCAAGGACAACTGCCAACAGCAAGTCATTTTGTTATCATTCTAGCGCGTACGGATGCACGCTATGACTCAGAATACGCAATGAATCATCAAAAAAAGGTTAAAGAGATGCCAGAAGATGTGTTAGAGTCGGTTTTACCACGATTCAGAGCGTTCCAAGAAGAAGACGCTCGTTTATTTGAAAGTGACCGTTCGCTGTTTGACTGGGCAAGTAAGCAAACGTATATCGCACTTGGAAACATGATGACAGCAGCAGCGCAAATTGGTGTTGATTCTTGTCCAATTGAAGGCTTTAATTATGAAAAAACGCATGAGCTTTTAAAAGAGCAAGGACTTCTTGAGAATGGCCAATACGATATCTCTGTTATGGTTGCATTTGGTTACCGTCTTGAAAATCCACAGCGTGAGAAAACAAGAAGAGAATTTGACGATGTAGTGCAGTGGGTAAAATAAGTCATAGTAAAAAGCAGCTTCTATTATAAGATGCTGCTTTTTTTGTTTGAATATATGTTAAAATATAGAAAAAGGGTGATGGACTATTAAAAAAATAACAAATCTTCAAAGGCTATCTGTTATTTCTTCTGTCGTACTTGTCGTAGGAGCATCACTTGTGTTTTCAGAGTCCTACTTTAATAATAAAGAGCTGCGTACGCTAACGAACTCTTGTTTTGATAGTGGTGGAATGCCCAATGTTGAGCTAGGAACGCTCAATGCAGTATTGTCGTTTGAATGCAAATAATACATAGGAGTTTTGACAATGGATTTCTTAATTTGGCTATCTTTTTTAGGAGCAGCTCTATTGCTTACAATTATGCCAGGGCCAGACAATTTATTTGTGCTTGCTCAGAGTATTTCTAATGGGAAAAATGCGGGTATTGCGACGTCGTTTGGTTTATGTACAGGTCTAATTGTTCATATTTCAGCGACGATTTTAGGCGTAAGCGCACTTTTATATCAATCGTCTATTGCATTTTCTATCATTAAATATGCAGGTGCCGCTTATTTACTGTATTTAGCTTATAAAGCATTTACAGCAAAAAGTTCTCCTTTAGAGGTAGAGAAGACTCAACAAGTAAGCTATGGTGCACTCTACAAAAAAGGAATTATCATGAATATCTTGAACCCAAAGGTATCCCTGTTTTTTCTGGCATTTTTACCACAGTTTGTTACTGATAGCCATGGAAGTGCAGCATTTCAAATGCTCGTATATGGCATTACGTTTTTAGTTCAAGCGCTTTTTGTCTTTGTATTAATCAGTTTATTTGCTGGAAAAGTAGGAACAGTCTTACGTAAACGGCCAGCTGTTTCACGAAACGTTAACTGGATTGAAGGCTCGCTATTTGCACTGATTGGATTAAAGATTGCGCTGAGCGAAAAGTGAATGTACTACGCGCTATTTGATTTATTCTTTACTACCAAAAACACCAAGGTGAACATACACCTTGGTGTTTTTTATGATACATACATGTTTGTTTGAAATTCGTCTGAAAGCATGCGATAAGCGAGTACTTTCTTTTTAAATTTTTTCACTACATCCACATGATCGCTGTAGCTGTATATAAACAGTTCAAAGGTATGCTTGCCGTGTACACTGTGAATAATAACGGGAGTTTCATTTTGCTCAAGGTTGAGATAGTGAGTTCGATTCCCATCGTGTACGTAGTACTGATCTAGAAACGTCGCTTTGTTAAAGGCTTCAATAATTTGTGTTTTCTCTTCACCTTCAATTGTGCTGCCATTTCTCTTCACAACAGCTGAATCTATCGATAAGGTAGGGTGTAGCTTAAATTTACCGTGAAGCCACTCTACGACTGGGGTAGGAAGGCATGTAATTAAAAGTTTAAGAGCGCTGACAACAACAATAACAATAACTGTCCAGAACATCTTATGTCATCTCCAATAATTAAAAGTAAGAATGCATCCTTTATTTTACCACGGAATAAATGCACAAATTTAGTCTATTATGTGAAGGTTTTTATCAGAAAATATTTTTAATTTATTTCGAGAGGCTAATTATTTTACAAAACGAGAAAATGAGAGTAAGGTAGTAAAAGTTGCATTAATAAAAGTAGATAACTTTAAGTAAGCACTTATATAAAAATAACCATAAGAGGAGAGATTTAACATGCAAACAACAAATGACTTCAATAAAATTTTAAAAGAGCGACGTTCAATTAAACGCTACGATCCAACTGTAAAAATCAGTCGCGAGGAAATGGAAGAAATTCTAACTGTGGCAACAACTGCACCATCTTCAGTTAACATGCAGCCATGGCGCTTTTTAGTAATTGAAAGCGATGAAGCAAAAGCACAGCTTGCAGAGCTTGCGAAGTTTAACAGTACTCAAGTTGAAACATCTGCAGCTGTTATTGCGGTATTTGGAGATATTCAAAACGTTGAATACTTCGATGAAATTTATGACAAGGCAGTAGAAGTAGGCTATATGCCAAAAGACGTAAAAGACAATATTAAACAAGCATTTTCTTCATACTTTGAAACAATTTCAACTGAAGATATGAAAGATGTTGTCTTAATTGACGGTGGGCTTGTATCTATGCAAATCATGCTAGCAGCACGTGCCTACGGATATGATACAAACCCAATTGGTGGATATGAAAAAGAGAAGGTAACAGAAGTGTTCGGAATGGATAAAGAACGACATGTACCAGTGATGCTTATTTCAATCGGTAAAGCAGCTGATGAAGGTCATCCATCAGTTCGTTTACCAATCAATCGCGTAGCAGAGTGGAAATAATAGTGGAAAAGCCTGAGATAGTTCTCAGGCTTTTTTTAGTATAAAACGTCCTTATGCTTCTAACAGTTTTGTTAGCGCTTTAGTTTGTGTTTCCAAGTACTCAGCATCTTCATCAATTGAGACAAATTTAGCAATTGCTTTTTCAATTTGTTCTCTACTTAATTTAATTGCTTTTTCAGAAGCGTTCGTCTCGTTTAAAATGGTGTGTACAACCGATGTTATTTCTTCTACTTTATTGTGAACCTCTTTTGCTGATTCGTTTGCTCGGGTAGCTAAATGGCGCACTTCTTTTGCAACTACATCGAATCCTTTTCCATGTTCACCAGCATGAGCTGCTTGAATGGCTGCGTTTAATGCGAGTAAGTTCGTTTGGCTCGCGATATCTTGAATCGTTTTGACCATACCACGAATAGAGTCTGTTTGGGTTTGAAGCTCAGACAGTATATCCATATTTTTTTTCACATCTTCGACAATATGCTGAATGCAAGCAGACATGTGCTGAACTGTAGTAATTCCTTCTTCCGCTTTTTTCTTTAAGCTTTCAGACATGAAGTCTAGATCATTAACAAGATGAGATGTAGTTTGTTCACGCTTTGTGATATTTGTAGCAACTTTAATAACAGCTTCTACCTCATTCCGTTCAGTTAAGACTGGAGTATAAGTTGCTTCTAGCCATAAAAGCTCTCCGTGCTTTGTGATTCGTTGAATCTTTTCTTGAAACGCTTTACCTAATCGTAGGTTGTGCCAAAGCTGGGCATATTCCATACTGTTATAAAATGAAGGTGTGCAAAAAGAACGGTGGTTCATTCCAATCATTTCATCGCACCCGTATCCAAGTGTTTGAGCAAAAAGCTGGTTAACCCAAAGGACATTGCCGTTTAAATCGAATTCAATCATCGCTAAAGACTTTTCTAGCGCAGCGAGGACTGAATCTTGTTTCAGCACCTGTGTGCTAGTATTTATATTTATCATTACATGCGCTCCTTTTAAACAAACTCTCTTTACTATTTCGACTATTTTTACTCAAAATCAAGCTATTTGAAATAAAATTATTTTAAATCAGGAGAATGAGGTTTGAAAGAATAAGAAAGTAGGTATTAATGTATGGGGCAAATAAAAAGGAGTATTAACATGACGGATCATTTTTATGACGAGTTGTTAAATATACAAACAATTGGAAATCAAAAAGGCTTTTACGATTCACTGCATTATCATCGCTATGAGCCTACACCATACAAAGGTCTTGACCAGTTATTTGCGAAGGTATCGCTAAGCTCTTCGGATCGAGTTGTCGACTTTGGGTGTGGAAAAGGGCGATTAAATTTTTATCTACATTATCGTTATCAAGCATCTGTAGTGGGTGTTGAGATGAATGAAGAATTTTATAAAGAAGCGCTTCTCAATAAGCAAAGTTACTTGAAGAAATATCACCACCGCCGAGCTGAGCTGTCTTTTCAATGCTGCTTAGCAGAAGAATATGAGATTGATATTCGAGATACTGTCTTTTACTTTTTTAACCCGTTTTCCATTCAGATTTTTATGAAAGTCGTTGGGAATATCTTAGATTCAGTGGGAAACAGCTATCGGCCCGTAACTATTATTCTTTACTATAGCTCAGAGGATTACACGGATTTTTTAACTCGGCGCACGCCATTCCAGCTGAAAGAAGAAATTGAAATTCAAGGTTTATCACTACGAAATTCACTCGAAAGATTTTTAGTGTACGAACTCAAATATTAAAGGGTGCACAGGCAAGGTGTAAACGAATATGCTTAAAAAACAGACATTCTTGTAGAGATATGTTACTATATACTATGGCAATACACCAATCCCCCTTATTACCTAGAGAACGTAATGCTAAAAAGCATGCCCACGAAAAAGCAAGTATAAACTTCTTCACCATACAACCAGTTCTATAAATTCCAAGTCAACAAACCTTCCTGTATATGTAAAGTGCAGGTAGGTCTTGGTTGCTTAGTGTTACATGAGGAATATTAGCTAAGTAAAAATGATGTAGCTTAAGTACGTCTTAACGCAATCTTTAAGGGTTAGTTATTATTGCTTCATAAAAAAATATTGTTTTCTATTTGGTTTTGCATATTGTTTGTGTTCTCCAATTGAAGTAAAGCCCTCTGCGAATTTATCAAAGATGGGAGTTTTTAATTTCAAATGAAAAAAGTTTCAACAGTTTTTTATGTTTCGATTGCCATCATGGCATTATTAGTTATTTTTGGTGTGAGTGCACCTAAAACGCTTGAAAGCGTAACGGGAGCCATTCAAGGTTTTATTACTGATTCATTTGGTTGGTATTATTTAATTGTGGTGTCTTTGTTTGTATTGGTTTGTTTGTATTTATTAGTAAGTCCGATTGGTCGAATTAAACTCGGGAAACAGGAGGACAAGCCTGAGTTTTCACGCCCAACCTGGCTTGCCATGCTTTTTAGTGCAGGAATGGGAATCGGTCTTGTGTTCTGGGGCACAGCTGAACCTATTAGTCATTATGCGATCAGCTCTCCAACAGGAGGAGTAGGGACAGACGCAGGTCTGCAAGACGCAATGCGCTTTACGTTCTTCCACTGGGGAATTCATGCGTGGGCTATTTATGGTATTGTTGCGATGTGTCTAGCATACTTTACGTTTCGAAAAGGAGAGCGTGGATTAATCAGCGCAACATTGAAGCCAATTTTAGGGAAATATGCAGATGGCGTACTTGGTAAAATTATTGACGTTATTGCAGTTATTGCCACTGTCATTGGTGTAGCGACAACGCTTGGGTTTGGTGCGGTTCAAATTAACGGTGGTTTATCTTATTTGTTTGATGTACCATCCAATATTGTCACGCAATTCATTATTATTCTTGTGGTGACAGTGTTATTTATTATCTCAGCTTTAACGGGATTAGGAAAAGGTATTAAGATTTTAAGTAATACGAATATGATTTTAGCATTTGCTTTATTTGCATTAATGTTTATATTAGGTCCAACGCTATTTACGCTAAATATCTTTACGGATACACTTGGGAAGTATTTGCAAACATTAGTGAACATGAGCTTCCGTATTGCACCATTAAATGAAGAAGGCCGTCAGTGGATTAACGGCTGGACGATTTTCTATTGGGCTTGGTGGATTGCATGGTCACCGTTTGTTGGAATCTTTATTGCACGCGTATCAAAAGGTCGTACAATTCGTGAGTTCGTTATCTTTGTGTTAATGGTACCTTCTCTAATTGGTTTCCTGTGGTTCTCTGTATTTGGAGGATCTGCGTTAACGTTAGAACGTAATGGTATTGCACAAATTTCAAAGCTGGCAACAGAAGAATCTCTGTTTGGTGTTTTTGCAAACTATCCGCTAGCAACCCTTATGTCAATTTTAGCGATTATTCTTGTTGCTACATTCTTTATTACATCAGCAGACTCAGGTACGTTTGTGCTTGGAATGATGACAACAAATGGTTCACAAAACCCAGCAAACAGCGTTAAGCTTGTTTGGGGAATTACGCTTACAGTTATTGCGCTAGTGCTTTTATACTCTGGCGGACTTCAAGCGTTACAAAATACCATGATTATAGCAGCGCTACCGTTCTCTGCCGTAATGGCTTTAATGACGGCTAGTCTATTAAAGGATTTAAACAAAGAGGCAAAAGCGCTTGGCATTGGTCAAATTAAAAAGAAAAAAACATCATAACTAGTAAAAAAGCATAGTGAATGATCATCACTATGCTTTTTTTATTATCAGGTTGATAGGTTAATTGAAAAAAAGGTTACAATTCAGCAATTGACATGCAAATGAAATTTTTCTTACGGAGATTTCTGTTAAAATAATAGGAAGAAATCATTGGAAATGTTGAATTTCTATACATAGATGGAGGAATAGATGAATGACAATTGAAAGGCATTTAATTCAGAAGGAGTACTATGAAACCTTGCTTTCAGAAGAAAATTTATCTAATCCAATTATGGCGTTAGGTGAAGCGCTTTTGGAAGAGCAAAAGCAAGAGTTTTATGAACTATCATTTATTCGTTTTTCCCAAGGGGAAGTCTATTTTCATAACAAAGACTTTGAGGCAGCTATTTATAAGTGGGAAAATGTAAGTGGAGAACTTGAGTTATGGGCAAAGAAAAATATTGGGGATGCTTACTATGAGCTTGGACTCTTATCGATTGCTGAAGAGGTGTACACCGCTATCGATTCGGAATCTAGCACGCTCACAGCAGAAGTTGGGTTAAAGCTATTCTCGTTATATAAAGAGCAGCAAAATTCGGAGCGATCTTATGAAATAATAAAAAAACTTGTATCAACTCAGCCTAGTTATCCGAACGTTACCGCGTTAGCACGAGAATTTTACGAAGAGCAGAGCGACTGGACAAGCGCCGTAGAGCTGGCTGTGGACGAAGCAATTCGTACTGAATCGTTAAAATGGTTTGATACATTAAAGAAATATGTCGATAAAGGTTATACAAAATCATTCGCACCCGATTATTTTTATCAGGCCCTTATTACCTTCTATAAAGTCGATCAGCTACATTTTAAGCAGCTGGTTTGTGGCTTGTGGAAGAGCTACGTTGGTCAAGACTCATACCTAGCTTGGGTCAAAACTATTAATAACATTTTCTTAAATGTAGAAGTAGGTTTATATGAATACTGGCAAGAAATTTCTCGCCTGTATGAAGAGACGTATAGAGAGCTGATTAATGGCCAATACGCAATGCGTGATCTTCATGACGTTGTGCCACATTTGCTTGCTAACTGGTTAAAAGTTACGAGTCAAGCACGCTCTTTATTTCCTTCGGCTGCTATCTTGGCATGGAATGAGCAGTTTACATCATCAATTGCTTCACCTGCTTTACAAGAAGCAGAGCGTCTCGTTTTTGAATCATCAAGTGATATAGATGGCTTAACGTACTTCCTTGAACTCGGTGAAAATATTACGAAGTGGGGAAGACGTCATGGACTTGAAGTGGGTTATAAGTTTAATTGGCTAGCCAGTTCATTTGCAGATTTAAAAACGAAATACGTTATGGTGGCGGGTGCGGTGCAAAGTGATAAAGCCTCAATTGTTAATGCTATATTAAACGAGCATGTAGCAGGCGGGAATAATGTACCAATCTTAGTCTCCCATGATGAAGAATTTAAAGTGAATCAGCGTTCGTCAAAAGAAATCAATACGAGTACAGAGTGGCATTCTTTTAGTAAGTTGAAGGAAGTAAGCGAAGCTGATACGTGCTTAGAAGTTCGAGTGCCAAATCGCTTTTTACAAGATCAGCACTACAGTATCATTGATATTCCAGGCTTTAAAGGGCAAATGGATGAAGCTCAGTATATGTTTGAGTATATTCCTATTGCAGACGGGTTACTATTTGTGCTGGATGCAAATCAGCCTTTTACAGAAAAAGAGCGAGATATGTTGTTAGTCGTGAAAAAGCAAGCACCAGAGCTTCCTATTCACTTCGTATTAAACAAAATAAATGCACTGGAAGATGAGCGCGAAATGGAGCGTTTTGTTGAAGAAACGTCTGCTTTTATTCACGCTGACTTTCCAGAAGCAAGCATTCTACCGTATGCTTCGGTATACGAGCTAGATGAGCGAGGTAGCATAGCTCGATTTATGAAAGAAAATTTCCGATTCACTAGCCGCCAAGATAACCAGGAGCGTCGCATTAGCAATTTATTAACGTTTATTCGCAAAACGCTTTCTGATTTATTAAAACAGCGTGCGGAGCAGGAGAGTGGATACGTGCAAGCTATTCACTGGAATGAAGATATGCTTGTTCGCGTTAACGGTTTTATTAATACGCTAGAAGATAAAGAAAGCGAAGCTGTTCACGAGCTGGTAAACGTGTATCAAGGGATTAAAGATCAAATGAAGCAAGCGTTAACGAATAACCTTCCTAAGTTGCTGCGTGAGTGTTCTAGTATGCTAAGCGAAGAGAGTGATTTCCGTCGAATACACCTGGAACTAAACAAGAAGATGAACGAGAAAATTCAAGAGTATATTGAAAAGGAACTTTTACCAGAGTTTAGAGCGTCACTGCATGAGTGGATGAAGCAGTGCAATGATCATTTTCAAGACATGCAATCTTACATTGAAGATATGGGGAATAGCTTCAATGAAATGTATGAAAAAGAACGCTTTTTGCTCCAGTGTGATTTTAAAGTACTGGATGATTGGAAACGTGATATCAATCGAATGACAACGCGCATGCAGTTAGAAGAAGAAAACATCTTCTTACGCGTGAATCCAGCGCAATTTCTCTTAAAAAGTGCAGGAAAGATTTTTGGCTCGTTCTCGCAAAATAAAACGATGCTTTATAATCAGTACAAAAAGTATATTGAAAATGAAGAGTATGAAGATGTTACGGCATCTGTACTAAATAAGTTTTTCCTACAATTTGATTTATTTGAGAAGTCTCTGGAAGTGGATATTCATCTTTTCTTTGAGCCACCTATCCAAGAGCTGCACGGAGCAGTTGAAGAATCTCATGAAACAATTGATTGCAGTAAGGATGCACTTAATGAGATGAAGGAAAGTCTGACGGTGTATAGTGACCCACTTTCTGTATTCCAATTACGTCTTCGTCAATATGAGATCATGCTCCAGGCGAAAGAAAACGTAACCTATGAAGAAATTAAGTCTACTAATGTTAATCATTCTGAGTCATATGCATAACAAAAAGGCAGGGAAACCTGCCTTTTTATTATGCAGGTCATAATATTGTAAGAAAGTAAAAAAGTAGAGGAGGTAAGGATGTTTAGCATAATAGTTATCCACAGTAGAAAAATAATGAAAGTGCATACAAAATGAGGATATTAACAGAGTTATACACATTATCAACAATAATTCTGAAAATTCCTATAAAATATTCACATTGTTATACCAGGTCATAGCGGTTGTTAAATGGAGTTATTAACGACTTATGCACATTATCCACATATATGTTAGTAAGTTATGTGTATATCTTTTACTGTGCATAATGAGAGTTTATATGTGGAATGTCTTCTTACTGACATAGCAATTTATTATTGTTAAAAAATAACCGCATATAAAAAGAAGGCACCTGTATAAGCTGCCTTCTCTTGCTAAGAGGTTAATGCCTAGATTGCTTTTTAGTATAGCCACCAGCTTGGTCTGCTAACTTAAATTCATGAGAATACGTTACTTCTTGTGCGCTTCGTAGTGTACTTTTCGTTTTTTCATGACGCTTTTTATCAGCCATTAAAATCCCTCCAAGTAGTTCATTTCTGTACTAAGTTTCACCAACTTTGGTACTTTTTAAACCAATAGTCAAACATAAAAAAAGAGCTATCCATGGAGATGGATTTGCTCTCTACGCTTCTTTTAACTGGTGATCTTCATGAACTTCTTGCTCGTGGCGCATATAGTAAAGTGTATATAAATCCTTTGGGATTTCATATAAGTCATATACTTCTTCATTTCGGTTGATCTCATCGTATAAGCTTTTTCTTGTTTCATTAGCAAGGACTGCATAAGGTAGCTTTTCAGCTGCTTTCAGCGAGCGGATATTTACTTTTCGAATTCGCATAAATACGCGCTCAATCTCTAGTTCAAAAAAGAGTTCGTTAAAGAATGCTTCTTTAGCAAGCTGATTATATCCCTTACCATGATATGGTTTGCCTAACCAAGTACCTAAAAAGCCAGCTTGGTCTTCCACGTCAAATAGGTTAATAGTGCCGATTGGGTTACCCCATTCGTCCAAAATTGTACGTGAGATTACTTCCCCGTGCTCTTCTGCTTCCATTGTTTGCTTCGTCACGAACAAAAACTCTTCTTGAGAATACGCTTTATGACGAACAAAAGGGAAGACATCTGGATGCGTCATTAGGTCATAAAGAGATTGACAGTCTTGTAGGTCACGTTTTCTTAACATAACTTTTCCCTCCTGAATGAGGGCATACAAAGGACCTTCAAGTCCCCACCCTCGAAATTTTTTAGTAGTAAAAAAAATTTCGGGGTGGGAATCGAACCCACTAGAACCAGTTACCTGGTGGCGCACCATTTGCCTTCCCATTACAAGTCAACGATTTCAAATGTTAACAAGTGATGTGTATAAATTTGTTTTCTTCATATGTTTCTGTACGTATCATACTAAAAAAACTTGAAAAAGAAAATAGTTATTTTGTTAATTTTTTTTAAATAATATCTTTCCATTAATCATTGTTACCAACGGCTTAGCTAGGTAGTGAAAAGGGTGATAATTCCACAGTACTAAATCAGCGTCTTTATTACGTTCAATGCTGCCCACGCGGTGATCAACGCGCAGGTTTCTGGCTGCTGCAATGGTAATACCTTCAAGTGCTTTTTGTTCATCTAACCCTTCTCTTACGGCAATGGAAGCACAGATGTTTAAATATTGGATAGGCGTGTAGGGGTGGTCAGTTGTAATGGACACTTCGACACCTTGATTCCAGAGTGCTTGATAAGTTTCCCAGCTTTTATTTTTGAGCTCAATCTTTGAGCGTCTTGTTAACGTAGGTCCAACGCAAACCTTTAGGTTTCTAGCAGCTAATTCGTGAGCAATCAAATGACCTTCCGTGCAGTGCTCAATACGGATATCTAAATTAAATTCATCTGCAAAACGTAAAGCAGATAAAATATCGTCTGCACGATGAGCATGAATTCGAACAGGAATTTCACGTCGTAAAGCCTGCACAAGAGGCTTAATTCGTAAACTATCGGTATTGTCACAGTGTTTTGCTTCATAGAATGCTTCGCGAAGCATTCCCATAATACCCATGCGAGTGATTGATTCTTTATTGCCATGACTGTGAATGCGTTTAGGGTTTTCACCAAGCGCGATTTTCAAGCCAGCAGTTTCTTGGATGAGCATGTTTGAAATGTTGGTACCAGTAGTTTTAATTACAGAAGTTGTGCCGCCAATTACGTTTGCGCTTCCTGGCATAATATGAGCGGTTGTAATGCCGTACTGAACCGCATCTTTAAATGCAGAATCAAGCGGGTGTACGCTATCCAGTGCTCGAATATGTGGAGTGAGAGGTTCGATGGTTTCATTTGCATCGTTACCAGCCCAACCCGTGCCTTCGTCATAAAGTCCAAGGTGTGTATGAACATCAATAAATCCTGGAAATAAGTATTGGTTTTTACAATCAACGACTTCCACTTGCAGAGGAGGCTGTAAGTTCGGCCCAACATCTTTGATTTTTCCATTAGCAACAAGTACGTCGCAGTTAGGTATTGCCTGTGATGTAATTGGATAAACTGTAGCATTTTTAAATAATGTCGCTTTCATAGCAAACTCCTTATCTGATACATTCATACACCGTTATAATAAATCTTGTAATGCATCTTCTAATTTAGTATATGTAAAATGGTAGTTGTGTTGAATCATTTTTTCAGGAATTACGCGCTGCCCTTCTAAAATAATCATACTCATCTCGCCAAGCATGAGTTTCAAGCCAAAACTAGGGGCAGGAAGCCAGTGAGGACGGTGCAAAACTGCGCCAACAGTTTGGCCAAACTCTTTCATTTGGACAGGGGTAGGGGCTGTGACGTTAACAGGTCCTTGAATGTCTTGATTCACTATTGCAAACTGAATTATTTCGACAACGTCTTTAATGTGGACCCATGAAAGCCACTGATTTCCTGAGCCAACTGTTCCTCCAGCAAAAAAGCGATAAGGCAAGGCAATCATTGACAATGCACCACCGTCTTTTCCTAAGATAACACCAAAGCGCGTAAATACAGTGCGAATTCCTAAATCCTCAGCTTTTGATGCTTCTGCTTCCCATACTTTAACCGTCTCAGCTAAAAAGTCATGCCCAACGGATGGAGACGTTTCTGTGAAAGTATCTTGCTCGGCTGTTCCGTAATAACCTACAGCGCTTGCGTTAATATAAGCAGAAGGTTTTACCTCTAAGCTCTCCATAATTCGAATGATTTCACGAGTAGAAGAAATTCGACTTTGGACAATCGCTTGTTTTCGTTCTTCTGTCCATCTACCGCTATTTAACGAAACACCTGCTAGATTAATAAAGGCATCAGCTTTCTGAATAACGTTTTCAGGGCTAGCATTTTCTTTTAGCCATTCTACATAATGAAGGTTAGGATCGTGAGAGGGTTTATTGGCGTTCCGAGTTAACACGTACACCTCATGCTGTTTTTTTAATAAATCTTGTACGAGTGCTTTTCCCACAAAACCTGTACCGCCAGCAATCACAACTTTCATTTTCATTCCTCCTTTTTGATAAATACCATCTAATACTAGTTCTATTGTTTACCAAAATAATGGTTTCAATCATTGTTCTTATATTAGTACTTATAGTTATAAAACCCTTTCTTTTGTAGAGAAAAACATTTCTTTTTATAAAACCATATACAGAAAACTTTATAAAACATTCAAAGAAATGTTTAGTAGTTGATTTTATTTTTTGAAAATTTTAAAATAAGTATTGTCTATATAAAATGAATACGTTATAATGACGCTATCGAAAGCGCTTTCGTAAAAGAGGAGAAAACAATGGTTACAATTTATGATGTTGCAAAGAAAACAGGTTTTTCAAGTACAACCGTATCAAAAGCTTTAAATAACTATTCAGACGTTAGTGAAAAAACGAAGCAAGAAATTTTACGCGCTGCAGCTGAGATGGGCTATTTACCTAATTCCAATGCTCAATCGCTTTCTACAAAAAAATCTTATATGATTGGCGTTGTGTTTGCTGAAGAAAACGGCGTTGGTATGAAGCATCCGTTCTTTAACGCTGTGATTGAAAGTTTTAGAAAGCATGCAGAGCGTGAAGGATACGACCTCATCTTTGCTTCACGAAATTTGCGCAATCGTGATGTTAGTTATTTGGAACATTTTATGTACCGTGGCGTAGATGGGATTATTGTATTTTGTTCACGAGCTGATGATTCTCAAATTCAAGATTTAATTAATAGCAAGCTTCCTATTGTTGTTATTGATATGATGGAAGCACCATGCAGTACGGTGTATTCCGATAATGTGGAAGGAGGAAAGCTAGCCGTTCAATATT